>JAUXJK010000047.1 GCA_030624785.1 Actinomycetes bacterium | reverse complement strand
TGCCCTGACGCAGAGTTGACACAGACAGGATCCTGCCGGCTGGATATGGTGGGGCCAGGCTCTTTGGAAGAAGGTTGTCCGTCCGAGGCGCCGTTCTATCATTGCTGTTCACACGTAACGGGAGCACGATGTCAGATCGCGTCGTTTGCCCCCATATAGGAGGTTCCAGTGGGTGACCGCGAAGGTGCTCTTGAGGCTGCTCTGAGCCAGATCGAAAGACAGTTCGGAAAGGGCTCGGTCATGCGCATGAGCGACGAAGCGCAGACCGCCATTCCCGCTATCTCTACGGGTTGCCTCTCACTCGACGTTGCACTTGGCGTGGGCGGCCTGCCACGCGGCCGTGTCGTCGAAATCTTCGGACCCGAATCCTCCGGGAAAACGACACTCGTCTACCACGTGATCGCGGAAGCGCAACGAAAGGGAGGAGTGTGCGCGTTCATCGATGCTGAACACGCCATGGATCCCAGCTACGCGCAACGCATTGGAGTCAACGTCGACGAGC
Source organism: Actinomycetes bacterium (assembly GCA_030624785.1). Lineage (GTDB taxonomy): Bacteria > Actinomycetota > Thermoleophilia > Gaiellales > Gaiellaceae > JAUVPB01. The sequence goes on along the minus strand of JAUXJK010000047.1, from coordinate 9,362 downwards.
TTCTCGTATCGCAGCCTGACAATGGCGAACAAGCACTCGAGATCGCTGAACTCCTCATTCGCAGCGGCGCTGTCGACGTCGTCGCAATCGACTCAGTGGCCGCTTTGACACCCAAGGCCGAGATCGAAGGTGAGATGGGCGATTCGTTTGTTGGCCTGCAGGCTCGCCTGATGAGCCAGGCGCTGCGAAAACTGGCAGGAACGCTCAACCGGACGGGCACGGTCTGTATCTTCACGAACCAGCTCCGCGAAAAAATCGGAGTGATGTTCGGTAGCCCAGAGGTAACGCCCGGTGGTCGTGCGCTGAAGTTCTACTGCTCAGTGCGCATTGATATGCGCCGTATCGAAACGCTGAAAGAAGGCGTCGAAGCGATCGGAAATCGAACGCGCGCAAAGATCGTCAAGAACAAGGTCGCGCCGCCGTTCAAGTTGGCCGAGTTCGACATCATCTACGGCAGCGGCATATCGTGGGAGGGGTCAGTGCTCGACGTCGGGCTCGAGGAGAAACTCGTCAAGAAATCGGGCTCGTACTACAGCTTCGAGGAGACACGGCTAGGGCAGGGACGCCAGAATTCGATGGCATTCCTTCGCGAGCACCCGGACGTTACGAATGCGATAGTCGTCGCGATCCAACAGCAGGCCGGAGATGCGATCATCTCGGCTCGCCTCGAGCCCCTCGCTGCTGCGACAGACGCTTCAACTAGCGACGCTGAGACTGAGGAAGGCGGGGCAGACGGACAGGATGCCGTCATCGAAGCCGTCGCGTAATACGCCTACCTGAAGCCGTGCCAGCAATCACGCGTCTTGCCCGCACAACGGAAACACGGGTTCGCGTCGAAGTAGACGGTGCGCCATGGCGCACCCTGCCCACCCCGCTAGTCGACGGTCTGGGCCTCACGATCGGCACCGAGTTAACGAGACCACTGCTGAGGACGCTGAGACGCCGGCTGAGACGTCACGAGGCGGCCTCAAAGGCTGAGCGCATCCTCGCCTCGTCGGACACGTCCACAGCGAGGCTTAATGCGGCCCTCGAACGCAACGGTGTCGCCCCACGAGATCGTGAATCTCTCGTCGATACTCTCGCTAGTTCCGGCCTGCTCAGTGACGCTCGGGCCTCGCAGGCTCGCGCAACCGCGCTGGCGAATCGTGGCTACGGCAACCTGGCGATCGAACTCAAGCTTGAAACGGAAGGCTACGAAGCCGCCGATCGTCAAGCGGCCATTGCGTCTCTCGCCAGCGAGCGAACGCGAGCCGAGCGCGTCCTGGAAGGCAAGAACTTCGATCCGCTGAAGGCCGCAGGGCTGCTCGCCCGACGTGGATTTGACGAGGACCTCTGTGAATCGATCGCAGGGATTCACGGCGCTGACTTGTAGCGCAGATACTGGTGAACCCAAGTTGTGTTCTCGGACATCGAGCAGGCTCCTGAGCCTCGGACGATACGAGTCGCCGAGCCGAGGGCTAGGATGGGAAACAACGAAACTACACTCACCCCCCCTCGCGGGGCAGCGTACGAGAGAAATCACGGCGACAGGCGACACGAGCCAGGCCGCCGAACACGAAGGGTAAGCAGACGCAATGAAGCAACCGGGAACCAAGTACAGGTAGCAGCTCCCGAACACGAGAGCTGCGCCGCTGCGGACTCGCTTCCTCTGGGCACAACCCATTCTCTCATGACGCTGCTTCCGCTGACGATCCTCAGCAGGAGTTCGCATGGAAATTGTCGTAGGGATCATTGTTGGCGCTGCCGCGGGCATTCTTGCCACGGCCGCGGCCGGATATCGCTGGATACAGGGACGCTTAAGCTCGCACGCTAGTGAGCAGGCCGAGCTGCTCGATGCCGCACAGAGCCAGGCAGAAAGCATCCGGCGCGAAGCACAGGTCGAGGCTCGAGAAGAAGGCGTCAAGCTCCGCCGCGAGCTCGACGATGAGATCGCGATCAAGCGACGCGAAGTGGCCGCTCTTGAAGCCACGGCGGAGTCCACGCAGCGTGAGATTCGGTCGCGCGAAACTGATGTCGAGCGTCGGGAACAGTCGGTGAAGGACCGCGAAGCGAGCACCATCTCGGCCCTCGATGCCGCCGAGAAGGCGAAGATAGAGCAGCTGGAGCAGCTCGAACGGGTCTCTGGGCTCACCACGCAGGAGGCAAAGGACCAACTGCTCTCACAGGCAGAAGAACTCATGCGCCGTGACGCGGCCACATTGATCCGGCAGATTGAGGAGGAGGCGCAGACAGAAGCTCGGGAGCGCGCTCGCAATATCGTCGGCGATGCACTCCAACGAGTTGCCGCAAGCCACGCATCGGAGATGACAGTTTCAATGGTCGAGCTTCCCTCCGACGACCTCAAAGGCCGAATTATCGGCCGAGAAGGACGCAACATCCGGGCGCTCGAGAACGTGACAGGCGTCGAGTTCATCGTGGACGACACGCCCCAGGCCGTTGTGCTTTCCGCTTTCGATGGGGTGCGTCGAGAGATCGCCAAGGTCACGCTTCTGAAGCTCATAGAAGACGGTCGTATTCATCCTTCCCGTATCGAGGAGATGTACTACCAATCAAAGGCGGAGATCGAGGAGATCATCCTCAAGGCGGGAGAACAGGCCGTATTCGAGGCCAACTGTGGCAAGTTCCACGAGGAGTTCGTCAAGCTACTCGGACGACTCAAGTACCGAACGAGCTACGGCCAGAACGTCCTGAAGCACACGCTCGAGGTTGTCCACCTTGCTGGACTGATGGCCGGTGAGCTCGGCATCGATGTCAAGGCCGCGAAACGCTCCGCCGTGATTCATGACGTAGGTAAGGCCTTGACCCACGAGGTCGAAGGCTCGCACGCAGCTATCGCAGCCGAGCTAGCACGCAAGCATGGCGAATCCGAGACGGTTATCCATGCTGTCGAAGCTCATCACTACGAGGTCGAACCCCGCACTGCTGAGGCCGCCCTCCTGATCGCAGCGGACGCAATCTCGGCCTCACGGCCCGGCGCCCGCGGGGAGAGCCTCGAGAAGTATGTGGAGCGGCTCGAGAAGCTCGAGCGCATTGCCTCGGAGAAGGATGGAGTCGAGCGAGTGTACGCCATTCAGGCAGGGCGCGAGGTGCGCGTTCTTGTGACGCCGGAGAAGATAAGCGACGACGAGGCCGTACTACTCTCCCGCGAGATTGCTAGGTCGATCGAAGATCAAATGCAATATCCGGGGCAGATCAAGGTCACGGTGATCCGCGAGAGCCGCGCCGTCGAGGTGGCGAAATAGTCGCCCTGGGCGTGATCTTCGCCTGCTAGAAGCGCGCTCACCGCGCCTGGCGCGCGCGAAGTCACTCGCCTGAGCGACGCGACAGCGCTCAAGAGCCGCGTCGCCGTCCCTACAATCGGAGCTATGCGCCGCTACCACCTAACCACTTTCGGCTGTCAGATGAACGCTCACGACTCTGAGCGGATCAAGGGAATGCTCGAAGAGCTTGGGCTAGGCGAAGCTCCGACCCCTGCCGAAGCTGGAATCATCGTCTTCAACACGTGCACCATTCGAGAAAGACCGGATCAACGACTCGCCGCACACCTGGCTCAAGCTCGCGCGCTCAAGCGAGCCGATCCGTCGATGGTCATTGCGGTCGGCGGATGCTATGCCGAGGCTCAGCGGGAACAGCTCTTCAAGCGCTACCCGTTCATCGATGTGGCTTTCGGCCCCGGGTCGATCCCGCACCTGGCCGACTGGCTGGGCGCGGGCGGCTATGGGACGCACGGTCGTACCGATGGAGAAACCGTCCCGCGTGGGAAGTTCGCTGAATGGGAGCACTTCGCGGGAGATCTTCCCGCACGAAGAACTCGACCGTTCCAGGCCTGGGTGCAGATCTCGATGGGTTGCAACTCCCGATGCTCCTACTGCATCGTTCCATCGGTAAGGGGCCCCGAACGGAGTCGAGAGCTCGAAGAGATCCTTGACGAGACGCGTCGGCTTGCGGACGACGGAGTGCGCGAGGTGACACTACTTGGTCAGAACGTCAACTCGTGGGGGCGCGACCTTACCTCGAGCCGGCGGCACGATTTCGCGGAGCTACTCCGTGCCGTCGATGGTGTTCCTGGGATTGACCGCATTCGTTTCACGAGTCCACATCCAAAAGATTTTCGCGAGCCGGTCATCGAAGCGATGGCTACTTGCGACGCCGTATGCGAGCACACGCATCTGCCGGCTCAGTCGGGATCAACGGCGGTCTTGAAGCGCATGCGGCGTACCTACTCTCGGGAGCGGTTCATGTCGCTCGCCGAACGCATGCGCGCCAGGATCGGCGATCTCGCACTGTCGACCGATCTGATCGTCGGCTTCCCTGGCGAAACTGAGCAGGATTTCGAGCAGACTCTGTCACTCGTTTCTCAGGTGGGCTTCGACAGTGCGTTCACGTTCGTCTTCAGCCCGCGCAACGGCACGGAGGCAGCCTCGCTGCCCGACCATGTTCCGGAAGAGGTCGTGTCTGAGCGCATCCAGAGACTGGTCGAGCGGGTGCAAGAGACCGCTTTGGCCCAGAACAAGAAACGAGTCGGACTTGTGGAGAACGTTCTGACCGAGGGAACGAGCCGAACGAATGACGCCGTGCTTCGCGGGCGCACTCGCCGCAACACCACGGTCAATTTCACCGGACACGCGCAGCCGGGAGAGTTCGTTCCGGTTCGAATTCACAAGGCAACCTCGGCCACGCTTGGTGGGATCCAGGTTGACGCCCGGGCCGCCGACGGCGATGAAGCCGCCTCGCACCTCGTTACGGCTGACCGCGGGCGGGGCTAGTCCCCGGCGCCCCAGGCGCAAATGAGCCCACAACCACCAGTCGTAGCCATCTTTGGCCCGACGGCGTCTGGAAAGTCGGAGGTCGCAGCAGCGCTGGCAGCGAAGATCGACGGGACTCTGATCGGGGCGGATGCCATGCAGACCTACCGCGGCGTCCCGATCCTTACAAACCAGCCGTCAGAACCGACCAAACTGGTCGGGATCTGGCCGCTCGGTCACGAAGCCTCGGTCGGCGAGTATGCGCCAATGGCTCACGAGGCCATCGATTCATCGCTAGATGCTGCGTCGACTCCTATCGTGGTGGGCGGGACGGGCCTCTACCTCCGTGCAGCGCTCGCAGATCTCGATATACCGCCGCGTGCCGCACCCGGAGTTCGCGAGCGCCTAGAAGAGCTGTACGGTCGCGACGCCGGCCGTTCAGCACACGCACGTCTTCAACGGTTGGATCCGGACACCGCTCGCCTTGTACACGTGAATGATCGGCGTCGCGTGATACGAGCATTGGAGTTGGCAGAAGTGGGGAGAAGCCTCAGGCCACAGGACGAGAAGCTCTGGACCGACGCGACACGCCACCCGACGATCATCGTTGGCATCGATGCCGAACCTGGGGGCCTCGAGGGGCGCATCATGCGGCGAACCGCAGCGATGTTCGCTGCCGGCGCAGCCGACGAAGCGAGGCGCGCCCTCGAGGGGCCGATCTCGGCAACTGCCATGAAGGTCATTGGGCTAGAAGAAGCCGCAGAATTGAGCGAGACCGAAGCCATGCACGCGATCGGCGTGAAGACTCGCCGCTACGCTGCGTATCAACGAAAATGGATGCGTCGGATTCCAAACATCTCTCTGATCTCCAGCTCGGGTTCATCCGACGGGATAGCTCATGAGATTCTCGAAATGGCACGGGCTGGGCAATGAGTACATCGTTCTCGATGCGCGAACGTTCACCGAACCCGTCGATGAGACGCTTGCGCGACGTCTGTGCAATCCGAGCACTGGAATCGGTTCAGATGGCGTGCTCGAAGTTTCTAGAACCGAGCATGGACGCGCCGAGGTAACCATCTGGAATCCAGATGGATCGCACGCGGAGCTCTCAGGCAACGGAACTAGGATCGTTGCCCGTTGGCTCGCACGTGAACAGCAGCTTGAAACAGTGGAGATCGTCGTCGGTGAACGCACCGTACGGGCGCACATGCGGGGGGGACTCCTCGTGGATCAGGAGATGGGAGCCCTCGACGTGGGAGAGATCGAGACGATCAGCCTCCGCGATGAGTCGTTCGAGTTCACTCCTGTGAACATCGGCAATCCTCATGCCGTTCTACGACATGAGCCGAGTCATGCCGAGGTTGAGCGACTCGGCCCCCAAATCGAGAACCACGAGCGGTTTCCGTCGCGCACCAACGTTCAGTTGGTACGCGTCGATGGAATCCATGAGTTGACAGTAGGCGTCTGGGAACGCGGTGCTGGAATGACAGCCTCTTCGGGCACAAGTGCTTGTGCTGCTGCAGGTGCGGCATCTGCACATGGCTGGGTGGACAGTCCGGTGAGCGTCGCGCTTCCGGGAGGCGTACTCCAGGTGGCGATCGAGCAGGGGCGAGCAGTCCTCACTGGGCCGGCGCAAGAGATCTGCCACGGAGAAGTGGCCGACGAGCTGCTCGCCGATCTCGGACGAAGCTACGCTCGCTAGACGGCCACGCCGAAGCCTCGCAGCGCGTCGTTCAGACTCGTCTTGAGATCGGTCGATGCAGACCGCTGCCCAATGATGAGCGCTGCGGGGAGCTGATAGGTGCCCGCGGCGAACTCCTTGGGACGGGTGCCGGGCACAACGACTGAGCGCGGCGGCACGTACCCGCGATGTTCAATGGGTTCGGAGCCAGTCACATCGATGATCGGCGTGGATGCCGTGATCACGACGTTCGCTCCTAGCACCGCCCGCTCACCGATCACGGCCCCTTCGACCACGATGCATCGCGAGCCGACGAACGCGCCGTCTTCGATGATCACGGGCGTCGCCTGAGGCGGTTCCAGGACGCCACCGATTCCGACCCCTCCTGACAGGTGGACGTTGGCCCCGATCTGGGCGCACGAGCCGACAGTCGCCCACGTGTCGACCATGGTGCCGGGGCCGACCCACGCTCCGATATTCACATAGCTAGGCATCATCACTACTCCGGGCGAAAGAAATGCTCCGTACCTGGCGACCGCCGGCGGAACGACCCGCACGCCGAGCTGCTCATAGTTCTGCTTTAGCGGAACCTTGTCGAAGTACTTGAACGGTCCGGCCTCGTCAGGCGCGAGCTTTCGGAGACGGAAGTAGAGGAGGATTGCTTTCTTTGCCCACTCCCGAGCAACCCACTCGCCATCGATCAGCTCAGCGCATCGAACCGTCCCCTGGTCGAGGAGCTCGACTGTCCGCTCGATCGCGGAACTGGCCGCAGCGACATCGGCGTCCTCAGCCGCTTCCCACGCGACATCTATCGCGTTCTCCAGCTCAGTCAACTCACTCATACGACCTCCCTCAGAATCTCTGCTGCGCGCTCGCATTCGTCCTCGGTGGGCACGAGCGCGAAGCGCACAAAGCTCGCACCCGACGTCCCCAGAGCGCTGCCTGGCGTAACGACGATACCGTGCTCGAGTAGGCGCAGGGCCAGCGTGTCGGCGTCGTAGCTGCTCGGAGGAGCAATCCACAGAAACATGGATGCATCTCCACCAGCGTTCTCGCAGACGCGGGCGATCAGAAAAACGATAAGTAGATCGCGTTTGCGAGATTAGCGCGCACGCGCGCGCTCAACATGCGCTTCGTCGCGCCACGCTGCAACGGCAGCATGCTGAACAAACTCCTGTGGAGCTGTTCCAATCGTCGGGCGATACAACCGCAAGGCGTCCGCGACCTCGCTATTGCACGCGATGAATCCGGCCCGATAGCCCGTCATCGATGATCGCTTGCTGAGGCTGTTGAAGACCACCATCCGGTTACGATCAGCGACCTGAAGCGCGGATCGGGGCGGGTCGCCGAAGTACAGCTCGCTGTAGGCCTCATCCGAGGCCACGAGAAAGTCGTGCTCACGAGCGAGCGCGGCAGCGCGAACATAGAGCGATGCCGGCGCGCAGGCTCCGGTTGGGTTGTTCGGATAGTTCAACCAGAGGAGGGCCGTGCGATGCCAGAGTTGTGCAGGAATCGAATCGAGGTCCGGCACGTAGTTGAGCTCTCGTCGCAACGGGAGCTCGACTACGCGGGCACCGGCGAAACGCGCTCCTCGCGCTGCGACCGGGTAGCCCGGCTCAGTGACGATCACCGTGTCCTTGCCACCTGCGACATCCATGACGATCTGCGCGAAGCTGAAGATCGATTCCTTCGCACCAAGCGTCGGAACGATCTCGGTGTCCGGATCGATCTTCACGTCGAAGCGCCGTCCAAGCCAATCGCTGATCGCCTCGCGGAGCACGGGCAACCCAGCGGCCCGGGGGTAGCCGGCCGTTCCCTCGAGAGCATCGATCAGGGCGCCTCGGATGAAAGGCTCGACGCCCTCGCGAGGGTCGCCGATTCCAAAATCGATCAAATCGATCCCGCGTGAGCGCGCTCGCGCCTTCGCAGCATCAAGCTTCACAAACGGATAGACGCCGAGTTCATCAAGGATTGGAGACAGACGCACGACCGAGAGGCTAGACGCTCCTCGCGGCTACGTGCGCGACGCTAGGGCGCTGCTAGAGCGATGAACTGTCGAAGCGCGTCGAACGTCTGCCAGAGCGAGCTGGCCGGCACGCGTTCGTCCCTGCGGTGTGCGTACTTCGGGTCACCTGGACCGAAGTTGATCGCGGGAATGCCGACCTCAGTGAATTGCGCCACCGGCGTCCATGCTTGCTTCGGTTCGACAGGGAAGTCGCCCACGACGCTGAGTCGACGTACGAGGTGGTTCTCGGCTGATACCTCTGCACCCGGGGACACGGACGTGATCTCGAGCTCGGCCTTGGCGCCGACCAGTTCGCGTACACGGGCCTCGGCCGATGGCACGGTGCGATTCGGCGCGAAGCGATAGTTGACGCGACACTCGACAAGATCGGGGATCACGTTGTCCGCGACGCCGCCCGAGATCTGGGTGGCACTAATGACCTCGTAGAAACTCAGACCATCGATCACGACCTCCTCTGGCTCCAACGCTGATAGTGCGCTGAGGCTTGTAGCAGCCAACGCGATGGCGTTTGTCCCAGTCCACGGACGAGCCGAGTGTGCTGCGTCACCACGAAAGCGGAGCGTCCCGTTCAGGTTGCCGAGGCATCCGGCTTGGATGGCATTTGAGGTCGGTTCAAGGACGATGGCAAGGTCAGCTTCGGTCAGGCTGGGCTCGAGCGCGAACAGTTCCGGGAGGGGCGATTCAGATACCGGGAGCTCCTCCCGTGCAAAAAAGAGGAACGCGACATCGACGCCGCGACTCGGCCGCTCCCGGGCCATCCAGTCCGCGAGTTGGATCATCACACCCAGGCCACCCTTCATGTCGGCCGCGCCAAGACCGACAACATCGTCACCTTCAAGGCGACCCGGCAGATTCTCCTGCGCAGGAACGGTGTCGAGGTGGCCGGCAAGCACGACCAGGGGGAGGGACG
>JAUXJK010000276.1 GCA_030624785.1 Actinomycetes bacterium | reverse complement strand
GTGCCGATCATTCACGTGAACGCCGACGATCCGGAAGCGGCCGTTGACGCTGTTCGCCTCGCGATGGCTTTCCGCGATCGCTTCAGTCACGACGTTGTGGTCGACATCGTCGGCTACAGGCGCTGGGGCCACAACGAGCAGGACGAACCTGCCTATACGCAACCTGTGCTGTACCGCCGAATCGGCGAGCATCCGCCGGTACGAGAGGTCTTTGCCGATCGTCTCGTCGCCGAGGGCGTAGTCGGACCCGACGAATCGCAGCAGATGCTCGACGAGATCGACCAGGAGATCCGAGCCGAGCACGACGAATTGAAAGAAGAGCTGGCGAAGGCCGAGACGAAGGAGCGGCCCTCGGCGCGCAAGCCAAAGACTCGAACGCGCCCTGCGATCGACACGACCGTCGATCTTGATCTACTCACTCGCCTCGACAGGCAGCTCCTCGACGTACCCGAGGGCTTCCAGGTTCACCAGAAGCTCGCTCGGCAGCTAGACAAGCGTCCCGCAGCGCTTGGGCCAGACGGCGGCATCGACTGGGGTCATGCTGAGGCTCTTGCGCTAGCGACCATGCTCGGCGAGGGAGTTCCGATACGGCTTACGGGTCAGGACACCGAGCGCGGGACGTTCTCCCATCGACATCTGATCTTGCACGACGCCACCACGGGCGAGCGCTACGCCCCGATTCAGCATCTTCCGGACGCCCGCGCGGCCGTCAACATCTACAACTCGCCGCTTTCGGAGTTTGCGGCCCTCGGGTTCGAGTATGGCTATGCGGTCGCGGTTCCGAACGGTCTCGTGATCTGGGAGGCCCAGTTCGGCGACTTCGTCAACAATGCACAGGTCGTTATCGATCAGTTCATCGCGTCGGGTTTTTCGAAGTGGGGCGAAACGTCGAGGCTGACGCTGCTCCTGCCACACGGATACGAAGGCAATGGGCCCGAGCACTCCAGCGCTCGCGTCGAGCGGTTTCTGACCCTCGCGGCCCAGGGCAACTTCCGCATTGGCAACTGTTCGACGCCAGCCCAGTACTTTCACCTTCTGCGGCTTCAGGCGCATGGCCCGCGCCCGCGACCCTTGGTCGTATTCACTCCGAAGGGACTGCTGCGGTTCAAGCAGGCCACGTCTCACGTTGATGAGCTTGTCGACGGAACGTACCGTCCGATAATCGATGATCCTGCGCTAGAGGACGGTGATCGAGCGAGCGTCGGGCGACTGATCATGTGCTCAGGTCGGGTCTACTACGACATGGTGGGCCACGAAGGCTTCGGTGACATCCGCGGTCTCGCGGTTGCTCGACTCGAGCAGCTGTATCCGTTTCCGGTGCCAGCCTATGTTGAACTTCTTCAGAAGTACCCGAACCTCACCGAGGTTGTCTGGGTTCAAGAAGAGCCGCAGAACATGGGACCGTGGCGGGCGATTCGACATCGGCTTGAGGAGTCGCTGCCGCAGGGTGCCCGTCTGATCTATACCGGGCGACCCTTTCGTGCGAGTCCTAGCGAGGGATACCCGACCGTTCACGCGGTCGAGCAGGAGCGGTTCGTTCGCGAGGCGCTCGGCGTTTCCACCTAGACGTGCCGCCCGGTTTGGGTGCCGGCTCTGGCGCTGCTGTCTGGGGCTACGATCGGGTTTCACATGCCTTACTTCATCTGTCCTAACTGCCGGCAGCGCGTCGTCGACGACGATCGTCGGGATGGGCTTAGCCACCAGCCCGTCGGTTGCTCAAGCTGCGGCTTCGGGTTTCTCTTCGAGCTGCTCGAAGACTATTTTCCGCGTCCCGGTACTGGCATGATCGTTTGCAGCGAGGACCGACGCATTCTCGCTCTAGGGCGGGGCGTCTTTGAACTGTCCGGATACCAGGAGAAGGACCTGCTCGGGAAGGACTTCACAGAGTCAGTCGGTCTGGGAGGATTCGACGGCAGGAATCCGGTCGAGGTGGCCATCGAGTGGGGCGTGCGACAGCTCGATCAACGACTGACGCTTCGCACGAAATCTGGGGCAGAGCGCGCGGTCGTCGCCGATCTCTTTCCCGCGTATGACGACGACGGCGGGCTGCTTATTGCACTCGCGCCCCGCTAACGGGTCTCACACAGGACGAGGAGCACAGATGCAAGCGACTGACTTCACAGAGCTCGTCGGGGTGGCGCTCCCGATCATCCAGGCGCCCATGGCGAGCGTAGCGACGCCCGAGCTGGTCGCGGCCGTCGCGAATGCCGGAGGACTCGGTTCGCTGGGGTGCGCGATGCTCTCCTCCGATGAGGTTCGCGCCCGAGTCCGGGCGGTGCGCGGCTTGACGTCTGCGCCCATCAACGCGAACTTCTTCGCCAATGCGCAACCGAAACGAGATCGCGCACGCGACCAAGCGGCTCAACGGCTTCTGGCGCACTACTACGAGGAGTTCGACCTCGGCCAGGTGCCGGAACCGCGCGAGATTCGCGTGCACTTCGACGAGAGCATGCTCGAGACCGTGCTCGACCTGAGGCCCGAAGTGGTGAGCTTCCATTTCGGGCTTCCCGCAGCGGAGATGGTGCGCGCGATCAAGAACGTGGGAAGCACGATCTTGAGCACGGCTACCACCGTCCACGAGGCACGGCTGCTCGAGGATCTGGGCGTTGATCTGATCGTCGCGCAGGGATGGGAGGCGGGCGGCCACCGGGGCACATTCGCTTCGCCGTTCGAGCACGCGCAGATCGGTACGTTCGCTCTCGTCCCTCAGGTTGTCGACGCGGTGTCAGTGCCGGTCATCGCTGCGGGCGGGATCGCCGACGGTCGCGGGGTTGCGGCAGCGCTTGCGCTCGGTGCGAGCGCCGTGCAGATCGGCACCGCGTTCCTGCGCTGTCCGGAGACCGCCATTCACGACGCGTATCGGAGCACTTTGGCTCAAGCGAATGACGAGCGAACACAGGTGACCAGAGCGTTTACGGGCCGGCCCGCACGGGCACTTCGAACACGCTATGTCGAGGAGTTGACGTCGCACAACGACGAACTACCCGAGTTCCCAGGGATGATGGCGTTCCATGGTCCTCTGCGGGCATCGAGCAATGAGCGAGGCAGCCCCGATTTCATGCCCCTGTGGTCAGGACAGGCAGCCGCACTCGGAATCGACATTCCCGCAGGGCAGCTCGTCGGGAAGCTTGTAGCCGACTTCGAGGCCGCCGTTGGGGGCCTCGGGCGCAGCTCTTAGGCAACTCTTAGGTTCTCTTTAGGTTGCGTTGAGCCGCCGATGATTCTCTACGAGTCGTGAGTTCTTCAGAATTCAATCGTCGCGGAGCATTGCGCATCGCGACCCTATGGGGGGTTCCAATGAGTCAAGAGGCCGAATCGCGATCGATTGCCCGTGCGTCGATGAGCCGGGCACGACTCGCCCTGAGTCTGGTGACCATGCTTGGAGTCATCCTGGTCGTGGCGGCCTGCGGCGGCGGCTCCTCAGGCGAATCCGAGTCCGCTGCCGGCATCGTCCAGAGTGGCGACCTCGATGCCCCGGCTCAGGAGGCCCCAAGCCCGGCTGCCTCCGAAGGGGAGCAAGCGGCGGCTGACACGGGTGACGCGGACAGCGTTCCGAGCGCTGTCGATCCCGAGGAGGTCGCTCCGGAGGATGTCTTTCTGATGTTCGCTCAGTGTCTGCGCGGCGAAGGACTCGACGTGTCCGACCCAGACTTCTCTTCGGGTAGAGGCCCCGGAGGATTCTTGCGAGACATCGATCGACAGGATCCAGAGGTACAGGCCGCGATGGAGGT
>JAUXJK010000344.1 GCA_030624785.1 Actinomycetes bacterium | reverse complement strand
GGCGCCGGCTTCATCGCGGTCGACGACGCCAACGCGGGCGCCGGCAGCGGCGAGCCAAGCTGCGCAGGCTTTGCCGATGCCGCTCGCGGCTCCGGTCACTATCGCGGCGCGGCCATTGAAGTCGTACGTGGTGGCCATGTGGCGCGAAAGTGTAGTCATGGAGCCGCGTAGAATGCGCGCGATGTTTGGGACCGGTGGGCAGCTCCTTGTAGCTCAGCTGCGTCGGCTCGGTGCCGACACGATCTTCAGCGTGCCGGGCGAAAGCTTCCTTGCGGTCCTTGATGCTCTGCACGACGCACCCGACATTCGGCTGATCGTGTGTCGACATGAGGCTGGTGCAGCCAACATGGCGGAGGCATACGGGAAGCTGACCGGGCGCCCCGGGCTGTGTCTCGTTACTCGTGGGCCAGGCGCGACACACGCGTCGGTTGGTGTTCACACGGCGCGCCACGATTCGACGCCGATGATTCTGATGATCGGGCAGGTTGCGCGAGCCCACCGAGGTCGGGAGGCCTTCCAGGAGGTCGAGTTCACCGAGATGTTCGGCCCACTCGCGAAAGCAGCGGCAGAGATCAGTGACGCGAGCCAAGTACCCGCAGAGATTGCGGCGGCACACGCGAGTGCGCTCGCCCCGAGACGCGGACCAGTGGTGCTGTCACTTCCGGAAGACATGCTCGCCGAGGAGGTAGACGCCGCGCTCGTCGAGATCGGCGAGCCGCACGAACCGACGGCGACGCTCGACGAGGTACAGCAGGCGCGCACGATGCTCCTTGAAGCCAAGCGGCCGCTCGTCATCCTCGGCGGGGGCGTCTGGAACGATGAGGCCGGGAGATTGCTGACTCGCTGGGCCGAAGACAGCGGCGTACCGCTCGTGACGGCGTTTCGGCGACAGGACTACCTCGACAACACGACGCCAGCGTATGTTGGCTACACCGGAATCGCGGTAGATCCAACGCTTGCGGGGCGCATTGCCGAGGCCGATGTGCTGCTCGCACTTGGCACTCGACTAGCCGATGCATCGACGGGCAGCTACACCTTCGTGCGCGCTCCCACTCCGGCGCAGCGGCTCATTCATGTCTATCCGGATGCCAGCGAGCTTGGACGTGTGTATCACCCTGAGCTCAGCATCGTCTCGGGCGCCTGCTCGTTTGCACAGATGCTGGCGCAGGAGGGCCCGCTGTCCAACGACCGCGCGTGGGCTGCGATGTTGCGAGCCGAGTATGAGAAGGGTCTCACTCCGCGATCATCTCCAGGAACGCTCGACATGGGGCGTGTAGTCGAGCATCTCCGCGAGCGACTGCCGCCAGACGCAATTCTCACAAATGGTGCCGGCAACTTCTCGGTGTGGGCGCATCGCTACTACCAGTTCCGTCAGCACGGAACGCAGCTGGCCCCCACAAGCGGTGCGATGGGCTACGCCGTTCCAGCCGCGATCGCGGCGAAGCTCGCTCGTCCGGAATCCCCAGTCGTTGCGTTCGCCGGCGACGGCGACTTCATGATGAGCGCGAACGAACTTGCGACCGCCCGTCAGTACCAGACGCCCTTCGGTGTCCTCGTCATCAACAACGGCATGTTCGGCACGATCCGAATGCATCAGGAGCGCGCATATCCGGGTCGCGTCGTCGGGACAGATCTAGAAAACCCTGATTTCGTGGCGCTCGCCCACGCGTTCGGCGCGCACGGTGAACTCGTGGAACGCACCGAGGAGTTTCCCGACGCTTTTGAACGAGCCCTGGGTGCGGGCACGCCAGCGTTGCTCGAGCTTCGCGTGGATCCAGAAGCACTAAGCCCGAGGGCGACCCTCTCGGAGGTGCGGGAAGCGGCCCGGAAACGCACGTAGCTGGCTCGCGCGACCCTTCTCGGCCAGCCGCAATCCGATATCGCTGCCGGATCACCTATCATCGCCTTCTCGCGCATGCTGCTCTCACGCGTCGGCTACATCCGCCCATCGTCACTTCCTGAAGCCGTGCAAGCGCTCCAGGCACATGACAACGCTCGTGTCCTGGCGGGCGGGCAGACGATGATCAACGTGATGAAGACCAGGTTCGCGACGCCAGACGTCGTGGTCGACCTCGTGGACGTTCCGGGTCTCGCCTCGATTGAGGCACGAGCGGATGGTGCGTTGACTCTCGGATCGATGGTGACCTACGACGCGATCGATCACAGTGACAAGGTGCGTGGCGCGAGAGCTGTGCTCAGCGAGGTCGCGACGGTTATCGCAGACCAGCAGGTACGCAACCGTGGGACGATCGGCGGCAACATCTGTGCGAGCGATCCGACGAATCATTTCCCGCCCGTCATGGTGGCGCTGGGCGCCTCCATGACGATCGTTGGTATGGACGGCGAGCGAACAGTCGATGCCGCAGACTTCTTCGCCGGCGTCTATATGACCGCCGTCGAGCCAGGCGAGGTTCTGACAGGTATCGCGATTCCCGCGCCCGCGTCCAATCAGGGAGATGCTTTCGAGGCCATCACGATCGGGACCGAAGGCACCTGCATCGTCAACGTCGCAGTCTCCCTTCGCTGCAATGGCACGATCGAAGACGCGCATGTCGTTGTCGGTTGTGTCTCGGCGACTCCGGTGCCTGCAACCGGCATCGAAGAAGCGCTCAATGGCTCGGCGCCTACCCCTCAGAACATCGACGCGGCGATCTCGGGCTTCGCGCCGTCGCTTGATCCGCCAGGCGACGTCCACGCGTCGGCCGAGTATCGGAGTCACCTCGCCGAGGTAGTGACGCGGCGGGCCGTGACAGCAGCGGTCGGAAAGGCGGTCAGTTGAGCACTGAGCCTGTCCACGACAACCTGATCGCCGTCCAGATCAACGGCGAGACGTACGAGATGCACGTCGAGGCGCGACGGCTTCTCGTGCACTTCCTGCGCGACGATTGCCTCCTCACCGGCACTCATGTTGGGTGCGATACGGGCAACTGCGGAGCGTGCACCGTCCTGGTGGACGG
>JAUXJK010000183.1 GCA_030624785.1 Actinomycetes bacterium | reverse complement strand
TTCGACATGGGCGACAAGCGCCCGCCAGGCGACGCTGTCGTTACCGGCTACGGAACAGTTCTCGGCCGCAAGATCTTTGTTTTCTCGCAAGACTTCACCGTGTTCGGCGGGACCCTCTCGGAGGTGTTCGCCGAGAAGATCTGCAAGGTGATGGATCTTGCCCTCAAATATGGGTGCCCCGTCATCGGCATCAACGACTCGGGCGGAGCGCGCATTCAAGAAGGCGTCGTGTCACTCGGCGGCTATGCGGAGATCTTTTGGCGCAACGTCCAAGCGTCCGGCGTCGTGCCTCAGATCTCACTGATCATGGGCCCATGCGCCGGAGGCGCCGTGTACTCGCCCGTCATGACCGACCTCGTGCTGATGGTGAAGGAAACGTCCTACATGTTCATCACGGGTCCCGAGGTCGTCAAGACCGTCACGGGCGAAGAGGTGACATTCGAGGAGCTCGGTGGAGCGACGACCCATGCAACCAAGTCGGGTGTAGCGCATGTCATCACCGACACCGAAGAACAGTGCCTCGATGACGCGCGCTACCTGATCTCGTTTCTTCCACAGAACAACGCTGAGCCGTCGCCATTTTTCGAGCCGTCGGACTCGCGCAAGCGCGAGGCGCCAGAGCTCGACTCGATCATTCCCGACAGTCCGAACAAGCCCTACCGAATGCGGGACGTCATCGACCACATCGTGGATGACGGCCATTTCTTTGAGATTCATCAGCTCTGGGCGGAGAACATCATCTGCGGATTCGCACGCCTCGGTGGCCATTCGGTCGGCATCGTGGGCAACAACCCGAACTCGGTTGCGGGAACGCTCGACATCGATTCGTCGGTCAAGGCAGCACGTTTCGTGCGGCTTTGCGACGCGTTCAACCTGCCTCTCGTAACGTTTGTCGATGTCCCTGGGTTTCTCCCCGGGACATCGCAGGAATGGGGAGGCATCATCCGACACGGCGCAAAGCTTCTGTACGC
Source organism: Actinomycetes bacterium (assembly GCA_030624785.1). Lineage (GTDB taxonomy): Bacteria > Actinomycetota > Thermoleophilia > Gaiellales > Gaiellaceae > JAUVPB01. Next base: position 4,082 of record JAUXJK010000183.1, on the reverse strand, counting down.
CTACTGCGAGGCGACCGTGCCCAAGCTCGCCGTGATCACCCGCAAGGCCTACGGTGGGGCCTATGACGTGATGAGCTCGAAGCACATTCGCTCAGACTTCAACTTCGCCTGGCCGACCGCTGAGATCGCCGTGATGGGGCCGGAGGGAGCCGTCAACATCATGTTCCGCCGCGAGATCGAGGCGGCGGACGACCCAGATGCTCGCCGGACGGAGCTGATCGCCGAGTACACGGAGCAGTTCGCGAATCCCTACGTCGCGTCAGAGCGAGGGTACGTTGACGATGTGATCGAGCCACGTCGCACGCGTCCTGTGCTCATCGACGCCCTCGAGACTACCCTGAGCAAGCGCGAAATCCGGCCGTCTCGCAAGCACGGAAACATTCCGCTCTAGGCGCGTCGCGAGCCGGCGTGACGCCGCTCAAGAGCTCTGCGGCTCATCCAACAATACTTCGTAGCTGACCCAGGAACACCGTGAGCTCCGCCAGTGTCGGCTCCGCCGCGTCCGGCTCGGCCTCGATCAGACGATCGAGCCGCTCGAGCCCCACGTGCCGCTCGGCGGTGTAGCTGTCGACGCCCTCTGCAACGGTGCCCTCACCCGCGAGCGCCCCGGCGGCCACTGCACGTCGAAGGGCGCGAAGATCGTCCTGTATCGCACGTAGGGCGAGACGTTCGTAGCGATCGTCGGCCTCGAGAATGGCAAGCCGACGCTCAAGCCAGTCGATACGCAACTCCTCTCCCGCGCGAAAAAACGCCTGCGCGGTATCGGAAAGCGTCTGTTTCGTCTCCGCAGCGACAGCAAGAATCGCCGGCGCGTGAACGAGCGCGTGTTCATGAACGTGCGTCGAGGCGAGCTCCGGTTCGACGCCCAGGCGCACGAGATCGCCCGCGAGCCGTTCGCGTCTCTCTCGCCACGCGTCGGATCCGGCCTCATTGATCACCGTGACAAGCTCCCTGAAGCTAGGCTCAGCCGCCGCGTACACCTCGGCCGCCGAGCGCTCGACATCATTGGAGATATACCAACGCGTCACCTCCTCAACGAGGGTGTCAACGCCAACCATCAGGACGTTTTGGATCGCCGGATCAAGCTGTCCGTCGAGCAGTTCGACAGAAGCCCAACGTGCACTCGCGCCGGTGATGCTACGAGCGATCCAGTAGGCGCGAACAACCTCGGAGAGTGACGCGCCCGTCTCGAGGGCGAGGCGCGACGCAAACGTGATGCCCTGCGCGTTGACGACAGCGTTCGCCACGATCGTCGACAACAGCTCGCGTCTGAGCGGATGGCGCTGGATCGTGTGGACGAACCCCTCCTGAATTCTCTTCGGGAAGTACGCGAGCAGGCTCGCCTCGAACAGTGGGTCATCGAGCAGCTCTGTCCCGCGTAGCTCCTCCTCGAGACTCCATTTCGCGTACGACAACAGCACGCAAAGCTCCGGGCGCACCATGGCACTACCCGTGCGAATTCGCTCGGCGACCTGTTCGCTCGTCGGCAGCGTTTCGAGCTGACGATCGAGCATCCCTCGTGCCTCCAGGGCGAGCATGAGGTCGTCGTAGGCCTCGAGCCGCTCGGACGAGACCGCCATCTCCTGCGAGATGATCTGCGCCTGCAAGTAGTTGTCGTAGAGAACCAGATCGGCGACCTCGCCCTCGACGTCGCGCAGGAGCCGATTACGTTGTTCGCGAGTGAGCTCGCCGTCCTCGACCGCGATGCTCAGCAAGATCTTCAAGTTGACCTCGTGGTCAGAGCAGTCAACGCCCGCGGAGTTGTCGATGGCGTCGACATTGAGATGGCCACCGGACTGCGCAAACTCGATTCGGCCCTGCTGCGTGAGGCCGAGGTTTCCTCCCTCGCCCACGACACGCGCCCGAATGTCCGCGCCATTGATACGCACCGCGTCATTGACACGATCACCAACCTCCAGGTTGGTCTCTGCTGTGCCCTTGACGAACGTGCCGATCCCTCCGCTCCAGAGCAGGTCGACCGGGGCGCGGAGAATCGCCGAGACCAGATCATTGGGCGTTAGCTCATCTACTCCGTCCAGAGCGAGAGCTGCTCGTGCCTCAGGCGAAAGCAGTACGCGCTTCTCGGCTCGCCCCCAGACGCCGCCTCCTTCAGACAACTTCGCAGCGTCGTAGTCCGCCCAGCTCGAGCGCGGTAGCTCAAACAGACGCTTACGCTCAGCCAAGGACGTTGCAAGATCGGGATCGGGGTCGATGAAGATATGCCGGTGATCGAAAGCCGCGACGAGCTTCGTCTTCTCGCTGTAGAGCAGCCCGTTTCCGAACACGTCGCCGGACATGTCACCGATCCCAACGGCTGTGTGCGCATCGGCCTCGAAGTCGATTCCGATCTCCCGGAAATGCCGCTTGACGCACTCCCATGTACCCCGCGCCGTAATGCCGAGCTCCTTGTGGTCGTAGCCGATCGAGCCACCCGACGCGAAGGCGTCGTCAAGCCAGAATCCGTATTCATCGGCGATCTCGTTGGCGACGTCGGAGAACGTTGCCGTGCCGCGATCGGCTGCAACGACCAGGTACGGATCGTCGTCGTCGCGTACGACGACACCGTCCGGTCGAACGACCGCGTCGCCGACGCGATTGTCGGTCAGGTCGAGCATGCCGCGGATCAGTACGCGGTACTGGTTTTGCACAGCGGCCCGTAGCTCGTCACGATCCTCGGGCGTGTCGCGCAGGACGAATCCGCCCTTGGAGCCGACCGGAACGATCACGACGTTCTTGATCATCTGCGCCTTCATCAATCCAAGAATCTCTGTCCGGTAGTCCTCCTTTCGATCTGACCAACGGATCCCACCACGTGCGATCGCGCCGCCTCGCAAGTGGATGCCCTCCATGTGAGGCGACTGAACGAAGATCTCGTAGAGGGGCTTCGGTTCGGGCATGTCCGGCACCTGGTGCGACGCGAGCTTGAACGACACGTACTCGCGATCAGGAAGGAAGGCGTTCGTGCGAAGCGTGGCCTCGATCAAGCCCAGGTAGGCGCGCAGGATGCGGTCCTCGTCGAGCGACACCACCGCGTCGAGCGCCTCGAGAAGTTCGCCGCGGCGGGAGTCTTCCGCCTCTGGATCTCGCGGCCGGTTGGGATCGAGGCGCAGCTCAAAGAATTCGATCAACCTGCGCGCGATGTCGGCGTTTCGCGCGAACGCGTCGTTCTCATACTCGGCCGTGAAGGGAACGCCGAGACGCTGTCGATAGGTGCGGTAGGCGCGCAGGACCGTCACCTGCTGCCAGGTCAGCCCCCCGGTGATGACGAGACGGTTGAGCGAGTCGGATATCGCCGAGTCGGCCCACACCGCGCTGATGGCGTCGGCGGCGCGCTCGCCGCAGTCGGCCAACGCGAGGGGGCGATCATCGATCCCGAGGACACCGATGTCGTGCAGGTACATGCCCTCTGCGCCATCGCGCAGATGGGTCGGAACCTCCTCGACCACCGAGAGACCCAGGTTCTCGAGGATCGGCAGAAAGTCGGACAGTCGCACCTTGCCGCCGGTCTTGTACAGACCGATTCGCGTGAGATCGCGCTCGTGTGTGCGCTGATTCCTCAGACCGACGGTGAACTCGCTACTGGCCGAAAGCTGTTCGAAATGTTCGACGTCGACCAGGGCCTGCTCGACGTCAGCCGCCGATTTGTACGAATCTGGGAGCGCCTCGCCGTAGCGGGTCGCGAGCGCCGCCGCTTTCGCGCCGCCGTGTACCGCATCGAGGCGCTCGTGAAGGCGGTCGTCCCACGTGCGTGTCATCTCCACGACGGTGCGCTCGAGGTCGTTCAGCGAAACATCTGGCATCTCACCCGGCACGTAGATCGTGAAGTGCATTCGCGCTTCGGAGGCTTCCGAGATCGCGAGGTGGTAGTCAACCGATGTCCCCCCGAGGCGCTCGTACAGCATCGCCTCGACCCTCTTGCGAAGCTCGCCACTAAAACGATCGCGCGGAACGATCACAATCACGGCGACGCGTCCTTCGTCGAGATCCGGCCGCAGCAGCACCCGCACAAGCCGCTCTTCCTGCAGCCCGAGAAGGTCGCCGAGGAGCGGCTGACGCTCGTCAACCGTCGCGGCATAGAGCTC
>JAUXJK010000304.1 GCA_030624785.1 Actinomycetes bacterium | reverse complement strand
TGATCGGAGGTTGGAACTGCTCAGCAATACTCTGAACGGCGTCGATGTGGTCGAAATGGCCGTGGGTCAGGACGATGATGTCGCAGCGCTCGGGCGCGAACTCGCTCTCTGGACACGACGGGTTGCCCTCGAGCCAAGGGTCGAAGTAGATGCGTTTCCCCTCGGGGGAGTCGAAACGGAACGAACCGTGTCCGAGCCAGGTCACCGCCACATCGGGCATGGAAGAACTCTCCTCTGGTTGAAAAGGCGAATGCTGGGCCGGGAGCCTATCGCAGCCGGCCGAAGCGTTGCTGTTGGCGTCTAGAACGGGTACGTCAGGAAGTCGGTCGACTCGCGAATGACGTCGACTAGCGGGTCGACGCCGAAGAATGTACCCACCGCGACCACCAGCGATGCAGCTATTGCAGCGACCAGCAGTCTGTCCCGTGGCGGCGAGCCTCCGGCAACCACGGGTGCGCCGACCGGGAGGTCGCGTATGTACATCGATCGAACGACGCCCAGGTAGTAGTAGACGGACACTGCCGTGAACACTGCTCCTATCACCATCAGCCAGATCCATCCGCGCTCGTAGAGAGCTGCAAACACATAGAACTTTCCAAGGAACAGGCCGCTCGGTGGCAGCCCGATGAAACCGAACATGAACACGGCCATCGCAGCACCAACAAACGGTCGCTCCCAACCCATCCCGGAGAGCGCGTCGAGATCGACGGGTCGACCGAGCTCGCGTTCGCGAGCCGCGACTACGGCAAAGGCGCCAACAGTCATTGCGGCGTAGGGGATCAGGTAGAACAAGAGTGCTCTGCCTCCGAGCGCATTTCCTGCGGCCAAGGGCATCAGCAGGAACCCGGCGTGCGAGACGCTCGAGTAGGCGAGGATGCGCTTCACATCGCGCTGCGCGAGCGCTGCGAGGTTCCCCCAGGCGAGCGAGATCGTCGCCAAGACGGCCAGGACGATCGTCCAGAAATCAGCCTGTTCGGGGAACGCAGTGTTCAGAAGGCGCAGCGCGAGCACAAAGACCGACACCTTTGTCGCGGCGGCCATGAAAGCAGTGACCGATGTTGGTGCGCCCTCGTAGACGTCCGGAGTCCACTGGTGCAGGGGTGCGGCTGACACCTTGAAACCGAGCCCAATCAGGATCATCGACAGCCCGGTCATTAGCAGCAGGTTGTCGGGCTCCACTGCCTGACCGATCTCGGTGAAGTTGATCGTTCCCGTCGCTCCGTATACGAGTGCGAGGCCGAACAGCAGTACAGCTGATGCGAAGCTTCCGATCACGAGATACTTCAGTCCGGCTTCGAGTGAGCGGACGCGATCCGTCGCGATCGAGGTCAACAGATAGAGACAGATGGAGAACCACTCGAGGCCGAGGAAAAGCGTCATCAGGTTGCTGCTTGCTGCGAGAAAGGCCATGCCAGCGACGGCGGCGACGAGCAGGCCGTAGAACTCGCCAGCGTGCTCGTCCGAGGTGCGCTCGCGGTGGGCAACCATCACCGCGAGAATCGCGGTGCCGAACAGGATGGCCTGCGTGAGATGCGCCAGGTCGTCGCGCTGAATTGCATCGGCAACCAGACCCGAGGCTGTGCGATCGAGCGCGTAGAGGGTGAGGGTGGCGGCAAGAGAACCGAGGAGTGTGATGGCAGCGCCGGCACTCGCGAAGCCTCGCCGCATGCTTGTGCGAAGAAAGACCGAGGTCAGCAGGATGACCGCGGTGCCGAACAGCGCAATGAGGTAGGGCGAAAGGCCGGCCCAATCGATCGAAGGGGTCGCGAAATCGCTCACGGTTCAAACCTCGCGGTGACTGCGTCGGTCGGCTTCTGATTAAAGGTGTGATCGGTGATCCCAGCGGGCCAGATGCTCAGCGCGATCAAGATCGCGATCAGCGGCACGATGGCTCCAAGCTCGGCCGGCCGTAGGTCACGCGCAGTGGTAGGAACGGCCGAGCCGATGTCTTCGTGCAGTGTTGCCGAGATCGCGCGCAGCATGTAGAGCGCGGCGATGACGATGGCGATGACTCCGGCAACCGCCCATCCCCAGCCAATGCTGAATACGCCGTTCAGGATCAGGAACTCGCTCGCAAAAACGCTCGAGCCCGGCACGGCGAGCGCGATGACGCCGGCAATGATTAACGACGTTGCAAGGAACGGTCGCCCTCGCGCCATGCCGCCGAGCTTGCGAAACTCCCCGGTGCCGGTTCGGCGCTCCACTGCACCGGCCAGAAGGAACAAGGCGGCCGAGACGAGCCCATGATTGATCATCTGGAACATGCCGCCGTTGATTCCCGAGTCGGTAAACGCGAACAGGCCGATGAAGATGAGGCACATCTGTCCGAGGCTTGAATAGGCCACGACGCCTCGGAAGTCGGGCTGGCGAAACGCGAGCAAAGAGCTATAGAGAAGGCCTATGACGGCCAGGGCAAGAATGGCGTCCTGGAACTGCGCGACCGGTTCGGGGAATGATGGCAACACGATGCGCAACACACCGAAGGTCGCGGTCTTGGAGATCACTCCTGACAGGAGTGCCGACACCTCGGGCGGGGCCTCGCGATAGGCGTCCGGCAGCCAGCCGTGAAACGGCCACAGCGGCGCCTTGATGACGAATGCGGCCATGAAGCCCAGGAAGATCCACGTGCTTTGGCTTGATCCCATCTGAGTCAGGTCGAACGTGTTCTGCTGCAGTCCGAACGCCACGATCGCCACGAGCATCAGCAGCGAGCCGACCAGGGTGTAGATCAGCAACTTGATGGTCGCTATCTGGCGTCCGGCGCCGCCCCAGACGCCAACGAGCACGTAGAGCGGGATAAGCATCGCTTCGAAGAACGCGTAGAACGCGAGCAGGTCGTGCGATACGAAGACGCCAATCGTGGCGCCGAGGAGGAACAGCAACAAGCCGAAGTAGGCACGCGGGCGGGTGCGACCGTCCCACACGGCGTAAATCATTGCGGCCGTCATCACGACGATCGTGAGCCCGACGAGCCACAGTGAGAAGTCGTAGAACCCGACCTTGTACGAGACCCCGAGGTCGCTGATCCACACGGCCGTCGCGTCGTATTGAAGTCCTGCGCGACTGAAGTCGAAGCCGACGAGCGCAGCCAACCACAGGCCGAGCTCAACGAGCGTCACGAGGATTGCGAACGCGCCGGCGGCGCGCGCTGTCCGCGCAGGGCTCAGCCAGAGCACGAGTGCAGCGGCGATCGGCAGGAAGATGAGGACGGTGGTGAGCATCAGCGAGCCGCGATGAAGACGACGGCGACGACGACGAGCGTCGCGGTGATTACAAAGATGTAGTTACGGAGCAGGCCCGTTTGAAGTGCTCCGAGTTGCTTGCCGAAGCCACGGACAGCATGGCCGATCTCGCCACTGGTCCCGAGGATG
>JAUXJK010000282.1 GCA_030624785.1 Actinomycetes bacterium | reverse complement strand
GCAACCGAGACGCCCTGTTTACGAGCCTTGCGTATATCTCCTCGGATATTTGGACGCATCGACGCTTCGGTTGCCGCAAGGTCGCCAAGATCATCGAGCCGCCACGTGTACTTCGTCGTTTGTGAGAACCCGCGCCACGAGAGGGGCGTCCAGTACGAGAAGCTCGGATGACAGCGCGCCTCCATGTGGGCGTACGGCTCGACCGCTTCGAGGAGAAGCTCTAGCGCGCGCTCGGCCGTCGTCCAGCGGCGCTTGCCGTCATCGTGCGCCGGCAGGAGGGGTCCGAGAAACGGACTGAGCGAGGCGCCCATGTGCACGGGGCCCCAACGACTGGACTCGACGACGGTCGGCCAGGCTGCCGAGAGTTCGCCGTCCTCAACAAGATTTGGTTGCCATGCAGGCCCAGCCACAGCGTCAAGCCACCAGCTGGTGCTGAAGATGGAACCCTGCGGTGAGCTTGCAACGACCGCGTCGTAGCGCGCGCGTTCGCTCATCGACGCGCCTCGAGCAACGCGACCAGCGACTCTTCGAGGGGCGCCGGTAGCGTGCCGGCGCTTGGCCGTGGAAACGCACTGGGTACGGCAGCGCGAGGCTCGAGCGCGATGCCTTGCGTGCGGGCGAACCCGCCGACGGAGTCAAGCGTCGACGGCACGTCGTCGATCAACTGCTCGTAGGTCACATCGAGAAAACGATCTGCCCCGATCTGCTCTCGAGCGCGTTCGATCTCGGCATGAATGGCCTCGACCTGCCCGATGACCTGCTCGGCGGGCTCTAGCTCTCGCAGCCGCTCCCAGCCTGGCGGCTCAACAGACCACCACGTTTGCGCCTCGCTGTTGGCACGCAGGCGCGCCACGAGTATCGAGCGCGCGTGATCAAGCAGATCGCGCTGAATCACCACAAAGCGAGCCTCGGGCATCGCGCGGGCGATCGGTTCGAGACGCAACGCACAGAGCAGGTTCTTGAAAACAAGCGAACGCCCACCTGAATCCCCCAAGGCTCTCACGGCTGCGCGAAGGCGTCTGAGATCGTCAGGCCGCGTCTCGGCAACCGGCACGAACTGTGGCGACTTTCGAAAGAAGCGGTACCAGAACGGGCCGCACTCGCTGGGGCCCCACGCACCTGCGGTGAGCCCGTGCTGCGAGGCGAAGTCGGCCGGAGGAGTCGCGCTCCGACCACCAAAGCGCTCAACGAGCGACGGCGCGCCGAACATCGAGCAATGGCGGTTTCCCAAGTAGGTAACGTCGAAGCGCTGAACGACGAGTTGGTAGAGCAACGTGCTGCCAGACCGAGGTGCGCCCACAATGAGCAGCGGTCTGTGCGCGAGTGGAGAGTCTGAATCGTCCGACCCCAGCAGTTCGATGCGCTGTAGCACTGAGCGGTTGACGGTTCGTCGCGAGCGGGCCCATAGCGCTCGCGGAAGTGCGGCGGCTCGAGCGCTCATCCGGCAGGACGTTAGCAGCGACACTGTCGGCGCTCGAGGCGCTGGCCGAATGCCACCCTCACGCTCGACTGGCTGGTGTAGATCGCCGCGTGTCTAGAATTCGCGATCGTGTCCGATCGTCCACTACGTCTCCTCGGGGTCGCCGACCTCCGCTCGCTCAACGTAATCCGTTGGGGGCGACGCATGACTGAGCTCGGGCACGAAGTGCATCTCGTTGGCAATCGGATGAATCCGCGGGCCGAGGAGCGAGAGGGTCTGAACCTCTACGACGTGACGACTCTCGAAACCCTCACGAGGATCCCCGTGGTCAGGCGAGCCCGGTTCGGGCCGGCCATCGCGGCCCTCGCCGATCGCCTCGACATCGACCTCGTGCACGGGCATTACATGCTGCCGTACGGCTACTGGGGCTCCCGGGCCGGTCGGCATCCGTTCGTTCTGAGCCCATGGAGTCGCGACGTATTCATCGACGCACACGAGCGACGCCAGGGACGCAAGCGCGCACGCGCAGCGATCGAGGCGGCCGACTACTTCGTCGTCAATTCGCAAGCCTGCGCGAAGGCCTCGATCGAACTCGGAGCCGACCCGGAGCACATGCAGGAGATCATCTGGTACGCAGAAACCGATCGGTTCGGCGTCCAGAATCGCGATCCAGCGTTCCGGAGTGCCCGCGGCTGGCCAGACGACGCTCAGATCGTGCTTTCTCTGCGTAACTTTCGTCCGTACACGTATGTCGATGTCCTGGTGAAAGCGTTTGCGCAACTCGCGCCCAACTTCCCGAAAGCCCGACTTCTGCTCTGCGCACGTGGTGGGCCCGAGCGTCCCGCCATCGAAGCGCTCATCAAGGATCTCGGTATCGGCGAGCGCGTACGAATCGAGCGAGCCGAGATCGAAGACCTGCCCACATATGTCGCCTCGGCCGACATGGCGGTCACGATCGCCGACTCCGACTCGACACCCGCGTCGCTGACCGAAGCGATGGCCTCCCGTCTCCCAGTGGTCGCAGCGCCGACGTGGTCGATTGATGAGTGGCTAGAGCACGGCAACGGTGCCGAGATCGTTCCGGTGAAAGACGTTGATGCGACAGCAACCGCGATCGCCAAGCTGCTGGCCGATCCTGACCTTCGCGCCCGCTACGGCGCACGCAACGAAGAGGTCGTGCGCGCGAAACTCCCGGCGCCAGGGCCGCTGCTCGAGAGTCTGTATCGCGAGCTCGTCGCCAAGCACCAGGCGAAACGCGCGGCATGACGCCGTCCGTGCGCCGGGGCGGCGCACCTCGCAACCCGACGGCACCTAGATTCAGAGTCAGGTCAGCATGAGAACCCTCGTCCTCGGCATTGACGGTGGCGACCATGAGCTGATCAGCAGGCTCATCCGAGAAGGCCGCATGCCAACGATCGGCCGACTCGCACGCGAAGGAACCTTCGGAGCACTCGAGTCGACCATCCCGGCCGTAACGCCAACTGCGTGGTCCACGTTTCTCACCGGTCTCAACCCCGGCGGCCACGGAATCTTCAACTTTGCGAGCAATCCGAACCGCGATCGCCAACGGGTCGAGAGCGCCGCGAGCCGCTCCGGCACACCGTTCTGGCGCTACCTGGGTCGAGCAGGGCTGCGCTCGGCTTTCGTGAGCATTCCGTTCACCTATCCGCCCGAGGACATTGCGGGCATCGTTGTCACCGGGTACGGAGGGCCGGAACGGCCTGCGATCACGCCGCCACGGATGCGCGAGCACGTGCATAGCGCTCACCCCGACTACCTGACAGCGCATCACCCGATGTCGGAGCGTTGGTGGGAAGATTTCGACGGCTACGCAGGCAAGCTTCACAACCACATCGCGCAGACGGCCGATATCTGCCGCATGACGATCGAGCAGGAGCCTGATCTTTCTCTCCTGTGCGTCAATTTCATGAGTGCCGATCATGCTGGCCACCTTGGATATCACCGGCTCGACACCAATCACCCAGCCCACGACCCGGCGTTTGCCGGCGATGAGCTGATCCAGGTCTACGAAGCAGTCGATCATGCGTGCGGCTACCTGATCGACGAAGCGGAGGAGCGCTTCGGCGAACCCGTGAACGCCATCATGCTCTCGGATCACGGGATGAAGCCGATCTACTGGACATTTCATGCAAATCAGTGGCTTGCCGAGAACGGACACCTCGAGTATCGGAAGCGCTCACTCCAGAGCTGGAAGGGCACGCGACTCGACTATGCATCGAAGGTCGATCAGCGCCTCGCACGGACGACACGCTGGTACGGCGCG
>JAUXJK010000039.1 GCA_030624785.1 Actinomycetes bacterium | reverse complement strand
TGAGTGACTTCGAACAACGTGCGACCACCATCGTTGCTGCCTCGGTGGACTCGCTCGAAGACGCCACAACGATGCGCGACGACCAAGGAATCACCTTCCCGATCGGGCATAGCCTCGACATGAATGACGTTGCACGCCGCTACGGCGCGTTCTTCAATCCCGATCGCGAGATCCTGCACGCGACGGGCTTCGTCGTTAACGAGGACGGAACGGTCGGACACGCGGTCTACGCGACAGGCCCCATCGGACGCCTTGATGCGACAGGCAGTTTGCGCGCGATCGACTACATGATCTCCCAGGCTGGCTAAGCCGCATGAGCGAGCGAGTCATGCTCATCACCGGGGCGTCGAGTGGTATCGGTGCCGCCATTGCTCACCAGGCCGCCGCGGCAAACTATCGAGTCGTCCTCGCGGCCCGACACCAGGGTCCCCTCGACGAGTTGGCTCAAGCGCTTGGAGGACATGGGCGCGCAATGACAGTTACGTGCAATGTGGCCGAGTGGAACGATCAGGAAGCGATGGTTGCGGCGGCTCTTGAGCGCTTTGGGCGCATCGACGCAGTCGTCGCAAACGCTGGCTTTGGTGCCGCACGCGGTTTTACGAGTTCGACGCCGGAGCACTGGCGCGACATGATCCTCACCAATGTCCTCGGTGTTGCGCTCACCATTCGTGCGAGCATCGACGCGATCCGCGAGAGCAAGGGGCACTTCGTACTTACGGGGTCGATTGGCGGGCACCGCGCCCTACCGGGTTCGGTCTATTCGGCCACAAAGTGGGCCGTAACCGGCCTCGCGGAGGGACTTCGTCAGGAACTCAACGGAACGGGCGCTCGCACGACGCTGATCTCACCTGGTGCTGTCGACACGCCGTTCTTCGACAATCCGCCCGCGTTCGAGACGCTCCAACCGGAGGACGTGGCGCGCGCCGTGATGTACGCACTGTCGCAGCCTGAGCACGTCGACACGAACCAGATCCTCATTCGGTCGACGGCTCAGGAGCTCTAGCCGAGCTTGTTGACCCCTCACTAGCGAGGGGCAGCGCTACCCGTCCGCCGGCACCTCAGAGGGCGTCGCGGGCTCTGGCGCCGATGCGGGCGCGGGAGTGGGTGCAGGTGGAGCAGCTGGCGGAATCCCCCCGACAAGCGTGGCCGGGTCGATAATGATGCCCTCGCCCGACGGAATCAACGCAACCTGGATGTTTGGAGAGAGCCTCTGGACGGCCTGGAACTGAATCAGCTCGTCTGTGATCGACTGGGAGAGCAACATGTTGGCCTCGGCTTGCCCCGCAGCCTCGATTGCGATGGCATCGGCGGTTCCCTGTGCCGTCTGACGTACCTGTTCCGCTTCGGCAGCGCTCTGGCGAATCCGTTCTTCCTCACGCTGGGCGTCCTGCGTCGCGACCTGCTTCTGCTCGATCGCGAGCTTGAACGCCGGTTGGAAGTCGATGTCGTCAATAAGGAGGTCGACGACTTCAATGGAGGCAGGCGAGAGCTCTTCGCGCAGTCGCCTTCGGACCTCCTCGCGAATTTGCTCACGCGATGGAGCGATCTCTACGGCAGTGAACTTTACGGTCGTGTCTTTGAAAATCTGGAGCACGCGCGGTCGAATCAACTTGTTGAAGTAGTCGGGGCCAACCTCCGTAAACAGTCCCTGAATGTCGCGCTCATCGATCCGGAAGTTCAGCGTCGCTTCGATGAAGACGTCCTGTGTCTCGGACGAAAACGCAACTAGTGTGTTGGTGTTCTCGAGATCCCCCGCGCCCTCCTGGGCGACGTCAGGCGTGTTCTCCGTGCCGAACCGTGCGCGCTGAACGCGTGTGTCAGCGTCCTGCACTTCTTTCCAGGGCGGGATCGCATGGATTCCGGCGGGGACCTGACCGGTGATGTCTCGGAAAGTCAAGACAATTCCGACATGGCCGGCAGGAACCTGAACGACGGTGTTCACCAGCGTATGAAGCCCGATCCAGAGCACGCCAATACCGAGTGCGGCGTACTGCAGGAGGCGCCCCCAGCGAAGCATGTCGGCCGAGCCGTACTTGCTCGTCTCCTCGAGGACCCACTCCTTCTCGTATGCCTCGCTCGGCGCCATGAGCGCGTCGTCGGACTTCCCGAGCTTCTCTTTCCCGTTGCGTCGCAACGCGCTGCCGATCGCGAAGACCACCACGATGAATGCCGCAGCCAAGATCATTGAGATGATCCACGTCATCTAACCGCTCCCCTCCCCACCATCCGGCGGGCTCCAACTACAAGACTGCTGCGGCATCACTCGTCACGTCGTGAAGCCGCTCTCGGTTTGAATTCAACGACGACAGACTACTGCGAGACCGGCGTGCCACCACCGATGTGCTGGCAAGCTGCGGTTTCGTGCATCCCACGGGCCGCGCGGACGACGAGCCAGCCCGCGTGCTCACACCACGCGGGGTCTAGCCGTCGGGCCGAGCTTGTGCCACGCGGGTTTCGTACCCGAGTCGACGGAGCATGATCACTACGAGAACCACGATGAATCCGGCGGCGCCCACATCGATGAACGCATCGGCGAGGTTCCAGATCGACGGCGGCGTGAACGGGTATGGAGCGTCGAGGAAATCGGGAACTCCACCGGGCCAGAACCTGGCATCGACCGCGTTGCCGAGTGCCCCTCCTACGAGCAGGCCCCCACAGAGAAGCAGCCAGCGACTCGGAAGTAGCGCCACCACGCAGACTGGTACGAGCGCGGCCCAGATCTGGAGACCGGGGGTGCTGTTCTTGACGAAGTGGTCGGGCGGGAATGCGGTCGCGGCGAGCTTTGAGACCTGATCGATGGCGAAGAATGCGCTCGCCAACAGGCTAACGATCACGACTCTCGAGGCGTAGCCACCAGCAACGGACCGGAGTGTTTCTCGCCACGACCGACCGAAGGGAAAGGCGCAACGGACTTTGCCACCGGGTAGGCCGCGTTCGCTCCTTTCGAGGCTCACGAAGCAGAGGGTCGTTGAACCACGTCTCTGGCATCGGTCGGACAGGACGGGCGATCAACCGGATCCCCTCCCTCGATCGAGGGAGGGCAGGCTGTCGGGCGGGAGACTCCCAGCTAGGCCGCAGCGGTGGCGAGGGCCTTCAGGACATCGTCGGCGTAGCGCTCGAGCTTGGCCGGCCCGACACCGCTGATCGCCGCTAGCTCTGCCCGTGTGAGTGGGCCTCTGCGAGCGATCTCCTCGAGCGTTGCGTCGTGGAATTCGACATAGGCTGGCACGCCATCAGCACGAGAGCGCTCGAGCCTCCACTTCTTGAGCTCTCCGAGGATCGGAGCCGGAACGTCGGCGGCCGGCTCTCGCCGCTTGCGCGACGATCGGGCCTGAGCGCGCGAGCTCTTGACTCCCAGCTCGGCGAGGAACCGACTTGGCTTCTTCGCTGCGAGCCAACTCACGAGCAGGTGGCGCCTTGCGCGCGTCAGCCCGACGTAGAGCAGACGTCGCTCCTCGTCGATCGCTTCGGCGTGTTTCGCCTGACGGATCGGTAGCTCCCCTTCCTGCGTTCTGACGATCGCGACGGCATCGAACTCCAGCCCCTTGGCGCGGTGCAGCGTAAGGAGCTGCACACCGCCAGCCTCACTTTCTTCGCCAAAGCGGCTACGCAGGTCTGCGAGGTAGGCGTCGACAGTGCAACCGTCACTCCCGGGCGCACGGGCCAACTCAACCAGGCGCGTGAGGTCAGCCTGACGGGTGGCCTCCTGTGTGCCGAGATCATCGGGCGTATCTTCAAGCCAACCGTCGGCGAGCGCCGCCTTTCCAACTGCAGTCGCTGCATCGGCTTCAGGGCTGCGCTCAAGAAGACGAACCATTCGCCGTGCGGCCTGGCGCCCGAGAAACGCGCTGCCGCGAACTTGATAGGGAATACCCGCCTTGGTCAGAGCCTCCTCATAGTTCTCCGAGCTCGCGTTCCTCCGATAGAGGACGGCGATCTCGGCGAGTGGCACGCCCCCTTTGGCGCAATCGCGGATCCACGCGACCAGGCCTCGGGCTTCGTCCTCCTCGTCGACCCAGGGTCGAATACTCGGTTCGGGCCCATCCGGCTGGGTCGGCTCGAGTGTCTTTGGCGCTCCCCCGAGTTTCGACTCGAGCCGATTCGCCAACGCGAGCACTTGCGGAGTCGAGCGGTAGTTCTGTACGAGCCTCACTACGGTTGCGTGCGGGTAGCGCTCGGGTACCGACAGAAGGTAGCGCGGGGATGCCCCAGTGAAGCCGTAGATCGACTGGTAGTCGTCGCCGACGACGCAGAGGTCATCCCCCTCGCCCAACCAGAGATCGAGGAGCGTCTGTTGGAGGAGGTTGACATCCTGAAACTCGTCGACCGTGAATGCGCGATAGCGCTCGCGAAAGCGCTCCCTCGCTCTCGCGTCTTCCGTGAAGAGCTGAATTGCGCGTTCGAGCAGATCTTCGAAGTCGAGCTGACCGGTTTCGCCCTTGCGCCGCTCGTAGTCGCGGTAGACGCGCTGCATGAGGTCGGTCGGAATCGGCGGCTCGTGATCGCCAACCAGCTCGCAGGAGCGCTCGGGAGGTATGCGGCGATTCTTCGCCCATTCGACCTCGGTGGCGAGATCCCCAGCCGGCCGATATCGGTACGCGCCCGGCAAGCCGTTGCCGATCTGCCTCAGTAGAGGCGCCTTTGAGCTCATCAGCTGCGCTGGCGGAGCGTCGGAAAGGCCTCGGAGCTGAGCCAGCGCGGCCGCGTGAAACGTTCTCGCGGGCACGCCCTGCACGCCAAGACGCCCGAGTCGCGCTCGCAGTTCGCCAGCCGCCTTCTCTGTAAATGTCACGGCCAGGATCTGAGTAGGCGTAAACGCGCCGGATGCCACCTGGTGCGCGATGCGAGTTGTGATCGTGGTCGTCTTCCCCGTTCCTGCCCCGGCGAGGATGCAGACGGGCCCGCGGGTCGCCGCAGCAGCGATCTGCTGCTGGGCATTGAGGCTAGTTAGGAGGTCGGGAACAGACACGCCTTGAGCCTAGGTGGCCAGCCGGTCGCGATCGGACGCAACTGCGCAGAAAGTCAGGAGACGTTGCGCCTGAAGGCGGACACGGCACGATCGATGTCGTCTGACGTCGTTCGCCAGGAACTCACCGACACGCGAATGGCTGGCCGGCCGTGCCACTGCGTTCCGCTCATCCAGGTGTCGCCGTCGGCCTGAACAGCCGCCAGAGTGGCCGTCGTAGCGTCGTCATCACCAAGTCGGAAGAGCACCTGGTTGAGGTTCACCTCGTTCAGAAGCTCGCAGCCCGGGAGCGTGGAGACCCCATCCGCGAAATCGCGCGCGTGCGCGCAGCTCCGCTCGACAAGATCGGCGACGCCGTCGCGGCCAAGCTGTCGAAGCGCCGCGTAGACGGTCACGCCACGAGCTCGCCTGGAGTGATCAGGCGTCCAGTCGACCGACTCACGAATCTCACCCTGATCACGAACGTAGTAAGGGGCCTGCGCTGTCATGGCTTGGAAGTGCGGCTCGGGGTGGGCGCACATTGCGATGCCGCAGTCGTATGGAACGTTGAGCCATTTGTGTGCGTCGCTCGCCCACGAGTCGGCCCGCTCATGGCCCGCGACGAGATGCCGCAGCTTCGGGCTCGCCGCGGCCCACAGCCCGAACGCGCCATCGACGTGGAGCCACGCCTCCGTCCCTGACACCGCGTCGGCCACGGCATTCAGATCGTCGAAGGATCCCGTGTTGACCTCGCCGGCCTGCGCGCAGACGATGGTCGGACCATCACCATCCGCGAGCGCCACGCTGAGTGCATTCGCGTCCATCCGTCCGAATCGGTCGACCCCGACTACGTCAATCTGCGCGAGCCCGATACCTAGAAACCGCAAGGCACGATCGATCGTCGAGTGTCGTGCGGCCCCGACCAGCACGCGGATAGGAGGCGAGCCAGCGAGCCCGTCTTCGATCAGGTTCCATCCCGCGCCTGCAAGAACGTGCTGCCGAGCGGCTGCGAGGCACGTGACACCCGCCATCTGGCCCCCGGTTACGAACGCGTACGACGCCGTTGGCGGAATACCGAGCAGATCAAGGCACCATCGACCGGCCGTGTTCTCCATGAAGAGGGCCGATGGTCCAAGAGCGACAAGTCCCGCGCATTGATCCCATGCTGATGACAACCAGTCGGCTGCCAGTGCAGCGGGCAAGGCCGAGCCGACGACGAAACCGAAGTATCGCCCGCTCTGGCTAGCGACTACCCCGGGCTCAGCGGCCGCGGCGAGCTGCTCAATGACAAGGCCCGGCTCCGTCGACTCCGCTGGAAGATCGACGTCGATCGCGCGGGCGAGGTCTTCGAGGTCGATCTTCGGGTAGACCGGACGCTCATCCAACGTGCCAAGGAAATCCGCCGCAAGATCTGCCGTGCGGCGCAGCAGTTGGCGATCGTCATCCACGTGGTCGAGTCTATGCCCTCTGTCTCTCAAAGCGACCGGGGTCGCAGACCAGACGTCAGTCGAGATCGTCGAGGCGCGGAAACAGCGATGGCGGATGAATGTCAACCGTCGCCGATCGTTGCTGCGCGAGCATTCCTCCATCGACCTTCAACACGTGTCCGGTGATGTAGCCGGCATCTGGTGACGCGAGAAAGAGCGCCGGGCCGGCCATGTCATCGGGAGCGCCGACGCGGCCGAGCGGGATGTTCTCGCCACGCAGCCGACGGGCATCATCGTCCATCCCGTCGGTGTCGATTGAACCGGGCATGAGTGCGTTGACACGGATCCCATATGGACCCAGATCGAGAGCCATGGCTCTCGTCAGCGCCTCAATCCCACCCTTCGACGCGTCATACGCGCTAAAGGCTCGGTGGGCCCGCGTAGCGCCGCCCGAGCTCATGTTGATGATCACGCCGTTGCCCTTCGGCGCCATGATCTTTGCGGCCCGATGAGCACAGAGAAAGTGGCCGGTGAGGTTGACGTCGATGAGACGCCTCCACCACGTCTCGTCGGCCTCGAGGAAGTGACGCGTCGGGCTCACGAGACCCGCGTTGTTGACGAGCACATCGACTGTTCCAAACGTCCTGACGACGAGATCGAACATGGCGTCCACCTGCGCGCTGTCGGACACATCCGCCACCGCCGCGACCGCGTGTCCAGCAGCCTGGGTGATACTCGCCGCCGCCGCGTCCGCGGCCTCAGCGTCGACGTCGTTGACGACTACGTTGGCACCGGCGGCACCAAAGCGCGTCGCGATCGCCTGACCGATCCCTCGGCCCGCGCCCGTTACAAGAACAACCTGACCCTGCATCGTGTTCACCTCACCGATCGTCTTCTGTGTGCTAGTCCACGTCTTCATCGGAGGCCGACTTGGGAGCCTGCGCCCGACGAACGAAATTCAGGCAGACGATCAGCAATCCGAGACCGCCGATACCTGCGATCGCCCTGAGCCAGGTCGGCGCGGCCGAAATAGTGGTGACGAAGACGAGCGCCATGCCTGCGATGCCCGATAGCCGCACCCAGAGCCAGTCGGACTGCCGCATGATCGCGCGGCGAATGACGCGCTCCCATCGCAGCGCTAGCTCTCCGATGTTCGCCGCCACAGAGCGTTCCAGTATCCCCGCCAATGCGATGCGAGCTCGTCCGCGCTCGCCCCTTCTGCGTAACTGGGAGAAACGAGTGCGCTCGCGCTCTCGACCTCGATCGAGACAAACACGCGGGCACGATCCCCCCAGGGCACCGGCTCGGTGCCGAGAACCTCGTTTAGCAGGGCAACGAGCCGCTCGAGCTCCGGTCCGTCTGCGACGATTGTCGCCGTCCCCTTGAACCGATATCCGGTTCGTACTCGCTGGTCGACGACGTTCGTCTCGACGGAGGGGTTCACCCGGAGGTTGGCGATCGTCTGCGGCGAGGCGAGATCAGCGAATGCGAGTCGATCGTCGCCGTCGATGATCAGCGTCCCTTTCGGCGAAAGGTTCGGCGTTCCGTCAGGGCAAACCGTTGCGACGAAGCCAAGTCGCTGCTCCCGTACAACTCGCTTCATGTCTTCGCTCAGCATCCCCAACAGACGTCAGCTCCTTTCAGCACGAGATCGGCCCCGGTGGAGAGTACTTGCCTCTTCTGGCCTGAACGAACCCGGCGAGCCGCGCCGCTCATGAGCGCTGGATCTGCGAGATGACCCAGCCAGAGACCAGTAGCCAGGCGATTGTGGCGATGATGACGACGATCGCGTCCCCCGTGAGGACCCATGCACCGAAGGTGGCGGCCGCGCCCGTCACGATCAGCCACGCCCAGATCAGCGGTGTGCTCATGACCGGCACGCTAGTACGCCACGCCCGAGGACACTACGGGTTCAAAGCGCGCCGCCGCCAACGAGGGCGCCGCCACCAACGCTGATTGAGGGGAAGCTCTATCCTCGGGTTCTGCGTTGATCGGACGGACACGAGCCTTTGTGAATCTCTAGTGGACGATGGCGGAGTACCCATGAGCGATACAAGCGAGCAAGAACCGACGATCTTTGGTGAGGCGGCTACGTGGCACCCCGTCAAGCCGAAGATGAGCATCGCCGGCCTGAGCGTGCACTGGTTGACCGCTGCGGCTGCGGTCCTGATCACTGCATGGATCCTGCCCGGGATCAGCGTCGAGGGGTTCGCGGGGGCGCTCATCGTCGCAATCGTCATTGGAATCCTGAACGCCTTGCTGCCACCACTGATCGCTGCGATACCGATCCCACTCATGGCGCTGTTGGGATTCGGGATAATTCTGGTGGTCGACGCCGCGGTGATTCAGATCACATCGTCGATCACGGAGAACGCGATCAAGGTCGACAACTTCGGGTTCGCGCTGCTCGCAGCCCTGGTGATCGCAGCGGTCACCATGGTTATCGAGGTGGTTCTCGGCACCAACGACGAGGACGCGTTTCAATTACGTGTCGTCCGACGTGTGGCGCGGCGCCAGGGCCTGATCGAGCAGACCGAGGAGCCGGGAATCCTCTTTCTCGAGATCGACGGGCTCGGCTACCCGGTGCTTCAACAAGCGATGCGTGGCGGCTCAGCACCCAACCTCTCGCGGTGGCTAGACGAAGGATCCCACGAGCTGCTCGAATGGGAAACGGACCTCTCCTCGCAGACGGGCGCGTCTCAGGCGGGGATCCTGCTCGGCTCGAACGCTGACCTGCCGGCCTTCCGGTGGATCGAGAAGGAGACGGGAGAGCTCAAGGCGATCTCCGGGCCCGATTCGGTTGTAGAGGTCGAGAAGCGACACTCGAACGGGATCGGGATCCTCCGCAACGGTGGCGCGAGCCGCGGCAACATCTTCTCCGGCGAGGCCGACGCCGCCATCCTGACGGTCGCTCGTATGAGTGGCGAGTTCAAGGGCAACGCCGGCTACCGATCGTTCTTCGCGAATGGCTACAACGTGACGACCACGCTCGTTCTTCTGTTCTGGGAAGTCGTGCTCGAGTGGTCGGCGGCGATCCGCCAGCGCCGCCGCGACATCCAGCCGCGCGGGCATCGAGGCGGCGTGTATCCACTGCTGCGCGCAGGCATGTGCGTGCTCGTGCGGGATCTCGTCGTCCAGAGCCTCTTGCAGGACATGATGCGCGGGCGGCCCGTGATGTACGCCACGTTCGCGAGCTACGACGAGGTAGCCCATCACTCGGGACTCGAGCGTGCGGACACCATGGAGGCGCTTCGGAAAGTCGACCAGCAGATCGGGCGCATCGCCGCAGCGCGCAAGTATGCGCCGCGCCCCTACGAGATCGTCATCCTTTCCGACCACGGGCAGACCCAGGGCGCAACCTTCAAGCAGCGCAACGGCTACGGACTCGACGAGCTCGTGGCGCGCAGCATGGGCACACGCAGCGTCGGCGCGATGCTTGGCGGGGACGAGAACGACAACACCCTCGGTCAGGCGTTCGGGGAGGCGACCGGACGCCCGGCGACAGACAAGAAAGAGAAGAAGGAGCAGGAGGCGACGGCGCGCGAGGACGTCGTCGTACTCGGGTCGGGGAACCTGGGCCTCGTGTATCTGATGGAGGAGCCGCGGCGGCTGACGCTCGAGGAGATCCAGGAGCGCCACCCGAAGCTCATTCCCGGCCTCCGGGAGCACCCGCACATCGGCTGGCTGCTAACGCGATCCGCGGAGCACGGCGCGGTAGCCATCGGCGCGCGCGGCATCAACTATCTCGACGAGGAGCGGGTCGAGGGAGAGGATCCGCTCGCGATCTTCCCGCCGAACGCGGCTCAGCACCTGCGACGCACGGACAGCTTCTCGAACGTCGCCGACATCATGGTCAACAGCTTCTACGACAAGATGAGAGACGAGGGTTGTGCTTTCGAAGAGCTGATCTCATTTCATGGCGGCATGGGCGGACCCCAATCGCGGGCGTTCATCCTTGCCCCGGCGTCGTTCCCGATGCCAGAGAAACAGATCGTCGGAGCGGAACACGTGAGTCGGATCCTCGACGCCTGGCGATGGCGGCTTCAGAGTGCCTCAGCGCAGCCTGCTGACACGGACGAGTCCATGGCGACCGACGGAACAGCCGCCTCCTAAAGACGCCAGCTACAGCGAGGGTTACGTCTCTCGGTAGGAGCGGTGCGCGTCGTGGCGCTCGCCGCCTGAGGCTGCGATCTCAAGAATGACACCCGGAT
>JAUXJK010000266.1 GCA_030624785.1 Actinomycetes bacterium | reverse complement strand
GTCAGTAGTCCAGCGGAATGTCGCGCGGCATGGCCGCGACGGCGCTGCACGATGCGTCGAGCTTGATACGCCTACTCGTTGAGTCGACGTTCGAGATGTGGTGCACCGGAACGACAGCGAACTGCGACATGTCGCTCGCGAGCCGAACGACGAGGAAATCTGGTTCAGCGCCCGCCGGTGGAAATAGCGGCGTCTCTACCTCGCCGACGTCACCGTCCTCCGCTTCGACGGCGTAGCCATGCGAGGTTGCGAGCTTCGCGGGTGTCGCGTCCACGGGCGGCGCTTCTTGTTGTCGTCGAGTTGGCACGAGGGGCTTGAGTCGCGGCGATTCGCGTCGCCAGGTGGGAGATCGAACAGACATCTCCCACGGTAGGGCGTCAGCCTGAGCGAACAGATGGGTCTTTCCTAAAGATCTGCACATATTCGACATGTGAGCAAAGCCTCGGACAAGACTCACCTCGAGCTCAGAGGTCGGCCGTAGAGTGCACTCACTTGTACGGAGTAGGGAGCTGAGGCGGCTAGCGGCCGTCAAACGGGAACGCGGCACACCGACTCCAGAGCGGCAGACGGGCGTCCTACGTAGGACGCCCGTTGGCGTTCAAGGGCCCGGATGCAGCACGCGCCGCCAGTCCGGCTGTTGAATGTGCTGCTTTCGGCCGTGAGAACGCGGAAGGGTCTAGGACGCGGTCAGCTTGTAGCCGACGCCGCGCACGGTAACAATCCTTTGCGGATTCGACGCGTTCTCTTCGATCTTGCGTCTGAGGCTCGAGATGTGGACGTCGCATGCTCGCTCGTCACCGATGTAGATGCTCGCCCACAGATGCTCCATGATCTGGCGCCGGCTGAAGACACGGCCAGGCTCCTCCGCTAGCAGGGCGAGCACCTTGAATTCGGATGGCGTCAAGTGCACCGCATCCTCGCCGACCGCCACCTCGTGACGAGCGAGATCAATCCGCAGCTCGCCGATTGCGCGGGTGAGGGATCCGGCTGCAGAGCGGTCGAGCTCGCGTCGTCGGAGGATTGCCCTCACTCGACTCAGCATCTCTGCGATCGAGAATGGCTTCGTCACGTAGTCATCGGCTCCGAGCTCGAGACCGAGCACGCGGTCGACCTCCGCATCCTTGGCAGTAAGCATCACGATCGGGACGTCTCCTTCGGCACGCAGTGCGCGGCATACGTCCATGCCAGACTGTCCCGGCATCATCACGTCTAGGACGACGAGGTCATACGTGCCGCTGCGTCCTTCGGCGAGCGCCGCGTCACCGTCTTCGACCTCGGTTACGTCGAAGCCTTCGCGGCGCAAGGCATACGTGAGTGACTCGCGGATTGCGGGTTCATCGTCGGCAACGAGGATTCGTGCACTCATCGTGTGTGCCCCAGCGTGGGCCATTCTGGCCTTCGGCACGGGCGAAGTCCAGGATACCCGCCAGTAGGGCGCACCAGCTTCCGGCAACGCGACTTGCAACCGAAAGCACAAATCCAATGCGCGAGCAGGCCAGATATGGAAGCATGTCGGTGAGGAGATCTTCACCCAAGCCTCATGCGAAGCCCGGAGCGGCTTTGCGAGACTGTTTTCAGCAGTTGAGGCTCGTCGTCCAAGCGGAAGATGTTCCGGTGACATATCAAGGAGGTGCCGCACGTGACTCTGACTCCGAGACAATGGATTGAGCGACTTCGCACCGCGATTCATCACGTCGAAGACGTGCTCGCTACCGGCAAAGAAACACTCCTGGGCGATGAACTCGCGGAGCTGGGTCGACTGCGCGACGACCTGCGCGCTCGCCTCTCAAAGCTTGAGCAGCGCCCGTGGCCTTCGGCGCGTTGGCACGCGGTCGATCCGACCTACGATCGGCGGCTCGCCGTTCTGCTGGCTCGCGCCGAGCAGCGTCACGAGCCTTCGAGCTAGCTCTCAGTAGAGCAGGGTTATCACGCGGTGCGATCGTCGTCGATCGCACGGCTTCGGCTCGGGTCGTCGCCGCCATCGCCAGCGGCAGGAAGCATCACCTCGACCGTAGTACCCGCGTTGTCGCGCGAGCGGACAGAGACCTTCCCTCCGAGAGCCCGGACTGACTGCCGCACGATGGCGAGCCCGAGTCCGAAGCCATCGCCCTCGCCTCGATCGTCACCGCGGAAGAAGCGGTCGAACACGCGCGCTTGCTCGCTTGAGGGAATGCCGGATCCCGTATCGCTTATCGCAATCACGACCCGCCTTCCGTGTCCTTCGCGGGCGGCGAGAACTATTGACCCTTCATGCGTATGCTTGGCGGCGTTCGCAGCAAGGTTGACAACCGTCTGCTCGACGAGGTCAGGATCGCTTAGCGCCGCGATATCGGGTGAGCAGACCACTTCTACCTGAACGCCTTCCGACACCTGGAGGCCCGCGCTGACGTCCTCAAGAATCGGCCGGAGTAGCGTTGGTCGAAAGTGCGGTTGCTCCTGGTTGGTCTGTGCCCGAGCAAGCACAAGCAGCGCGCGTGCGAGCCGGGTCAACCGAGCAGCCTCGCGCTCAATGTGGCCAAGAAAACGGTCCCGATCCTCGGGGATCGCCTTCGCCCCGCTCTGCAGCACTTCGACGGAACTCGAGATCGCGGCCAGTGGCGTACGCAACTCGTGCGCCGCATTGGTCACGAACTCGCGCTCGGCTCGCTCGCGCCGTTCCTGCTCGGAGACGTCGCGCACAACGAGCACAGCCGATTCCCCAACTTCGCCGGCAGGGATGCCGACGATCTCATAGGTCTCGCCGTCGGGCGGAGTGACACGGGCCTGGGCGATCTGTGCGTGATCTCGGAACAGGCCGGCAGCCAGCGTCGTGAGATCGAGTTCAGGCCAGGGGTCGGGGAGCGGTTCGCCGTCCTCCAACTGCGCGGCCCGCAGAGCGAGCTTTGCGGCGCCGTTGGCGAACTCGACGTTCAGGTCGCGGTCGACGGTTACCACGCCGTCTCGTAGACGTTCGAGTAGCCGGCCTAGTCGGTCGCGATCGCTTGCGAGCAACGCGAACGACTCGCGAAGCTGAACGCGCATTCGATCGATCGAAAGGCCCAGCTCGCCGAGCTCGTCCGGAAATCGTGGTTTGAGCTCCGTCTCGAAATCCCCTGCTTCGATTGCAGCGGTTGCGTCGGCAAGGCGCCGCAGGCGTGCAGCGATCGCTGCCGCGATCACGAGCCCCGCAAGGGCGCCGACGGGAATGGCGACGAGCGCCGCGAAGACGATCTCACGTCGGAAGATCCCGACTGTCGATGCAAACTCGGCCTGCGGCACGTAGGTGAGCACGACGCCTGAGCCCGCGAGCGGCACCAGGAGCGGGAGCGCGACGACCGTGGCTGCCTCGTCGGTGAGCGTCTCTACCCAGCGGCGACCCTCGAGCCCCGCGGCGACGGCATCGGGGAAGTCAGGGACGAACGAGACGTCGATACCTCTCGAAATGTCGCTCGAGATCAACTGAGCCTCTTCGTTGAACACGAACACGGAGAGCTCGTTGTCGCTTGCGATGTCGCGCATGAGTGGGGCAAGCTGCGGCACGTTGAACGCGGCTTTCAGACCCGCAACCTCGCCTTCGCGACCGGCCGCGACCCCCTGTAGTGCGTTTTCCCGTCCGATGTCTGTAAGCGACTCGCGCAGGCGCAGCGTCGCCGCAACCGTGTTGCCCAACGCGAGGACGTCGGTTCGGCTACGAAACGCCTGCTCACTCCGCTCTGATGAAACCACGGCCACGGCGAGGGCGGTCAGGCCTGACACCAGCGCGAAGGACAGTGCGAGCCACCAGCGGATTCCGGTCGGGAGCCGGGACATACAGACAGTATCGCTGCC
>JAUXJK010000190.1 GCA_030624785.1 Actinomycetes bacterium | reverse complement strand
TGAAGCGGCCCTCCCGCGATTGAGCCAAGAGCTAGCCCCACGCGCGCTGGTGCTCGGCAACCTCTTTCGTGATCAGCTCGACCGCTACGGCGAACTCGAGACGGTCGCCGACAACTGGCGCGGTGCCATATCTGCCCTTCCGTCCGACTGTGTGATCGCCGCAAACGCTGATGACGCGCGCATCGTCCACGTCGTCGGCGAGCGCGCTGAAATGTTGACCTTCGGCATCGATGATCCCGGCGTAGCCGCCGACGACCCGGGCCACGCATCTGACGCTCGCACGTGTTTTATTTGCTCAGAGCTACTGATCTACGAGTCGGCGTACGTCGGCCATCTCGGCGACTGGCATTGCTCCAAATGCGACAGCCGGCGCCCGCCGCTGGCTGTCTCCGCGCGCGACATTCGCCCGCGAGGGCTCGAAGGGACAACGTTTGAGCTCGTCATGCCGGGCGAAGCCTTCGAAGTGGAGCTCGCTCTGCCCGGTCTCTACAACGTCTACAACGCGCTCGCCGCCGCATCGCTCGCCCACATCCTGGAGATCGACGCGGCAACGATCGCAGCCGCCGTCGCTCGTTTTCGTCCCGCCTTCGGCCGCGTCGAGCGCATCGAGATAGGCGATCGCCGCGTACTGCTACTGCTGGCAAAAAACCCGGCCGGCGCCAACGAGGTCGTGCGAACCGTTTCGGGCAACGATCAACTCCCTGTGATCGTCATTGCGCTCAACGACGACATTGCCGACGGACGGGACGTCTCATGGATCTGGGACGTCGACTTCGAGCGCCTGATGCCACACGCCGAGCGCATCATCGCAAGCGGTTCACGAGCCGAGGAGCTCGCACTGCGCTTCAAGTACGGCGGCTACGACACCGAGCGAATCGAGGTTACGCACGATCTCGAAGCGGCCCTCGATCGAGGGTTGGAGCTGACACCCCCGGGCGCCGAAATGACGATAATCCCCACCTACACGGCGATGATTGGCCTGCAGCGGATCCTCACAGATCGCGGCCTGGTGAAGCCTTACTGGGACCGCGAGCCAAGCTAGGTCAGCTCCTCACCCTTCTGGGTGTCACCCGTTGGAGGGATGCACGGGATCTAGTGGTGTGCCGATCTCGAAAGCATCGTGGGTCGTGTTACCTCTCTCCTGCCATGGGCAGCGATGGCGGCAGCTGCTGCCGTTCTGTCGACGGCGGCGTTTTCACTCGCCGGCTCCTCGCCCCCGCCTACGGACGTGGCAGAGGTTGCCGAAGCGGCGCCTCTCATCGCCGACGAGCCACTCGTCGTGCCAGATATCCGCCGCCAACCCTACGTATTCGCCAAGGGCCTGCTCGAAGACGCGGGATTCTCCTGGCGCGTGAAGGGACAGGTGAAGGGCTACCCAGCCAACGTCGTCGCAGAGCAAGACCCAGCACCAGGAACGCTCGTCGTCGACACAGGCGCGCCCACGCTCGTCATCAAGCTCGAGAACAACAAGAACTACGAGAATCGAGGGCTCGCAAAGGACACCTCGCCGTACAAGGGGACCAAGCTGATCCTCTGGGACGACAAGGACGCGACCCCCGAAGCTGCGCTCGCACCCGTCGAACCGCAGCCGAGTACGACAACCGATGAATCGGCTGCGACGGACAACGAACCAGAGGCTCAGGCGAGCGAGCGGCCACCCGCGTTCGTCGAGCCCGGCGCTGAACCAGAACCTCTCGACGAGATCACGCTGACCGAACGGGCGAAGAGGCTCGCGGCCAGGCTCGCCGGGCAGGAGCAGACACCCGAGCTCGTCGACCACTGGCTCTATGAGCACAACTGGATCGTCACCGGAGCCGAGTTCGGCTGGTACCAGGGCGAGGAAGCGCTCGTGCTCCTCATCGCGATCGACGACGACCTCGAGGCTCGCTGGGGC
The DNA here is from genome assembly GCA_030624785.1 of Actinomycetes bacterium. Taxonomy (GTDB): domain Bacteria; phylum Actinomycetota; class Thermoleophilia; order Gaiellales; family Gaiellaceae; genus JAUVPB01. The sequence goes on along the minus strand of JAUXJK010000190.1, from coordinate 3,045 downwards.
ATCGGCGCCAAGAGTGCAGCGCTCGCTCGCGAATCTCTAGCCGTCGTCCAGAAGAAGACCGCCGAGGCCGACCAGCAGTCGTGAAACGCTTCGCAGGCCCTCTCGTCGGCCGCCTGGCCTCGCGTCTGCCGACGCGTCAGAGCCCTCGAGACGCCGGATTTACGATCATCGAGCTGATCGGCGTGATGGTCATGCTGATCATCATCCTCACCGCCGTGACAGCCCTGTTCGTCTCGGGCAGCCGTGCGCAGGTCGATCTCAACGAGCGCTTCACCGCGCAAACCGAGGCGCGTGTCGCTACCGACAAGATTCGCGGTGAGGTTCACTGCGCCAGCGGGGTGACAGCCTCGAGCGCCTCATCCGTGACGATCTCGCTTCCAGCCGTGTGTCCGAGCTCCGGTGGCGTCGACACGTCGGTCACCTACAGCACAACATCCGTGGGACCCGGTCGCTTCGAACTGCATCGCGATGGCAGCAGAATCGCCGACTACCTCACGACGGGCGACGTATTCGCGTACCTCCCTCCCACCGTCGATTCGCTCGGCAAGCTGCAACTCGACCTTCCTGTGAACGTCGACCCGACGCAGCCATGGAAGGTCTGGCGACTTCAGACCGACGTCGTTCTCCGAAACACAACGCGGAGCTAAGCCCCGCCCCTCTTCGTGCCGACACAACTCTGACACCGCCATGCATATCGCAGCCGCAGCCTTCGCCTTCGCACCCGCCCTCGCAATCGGGAGCTTTCTCAACGTCGTCGCCGCGCGGCTGCCGATGCAACGTTCGATCGTGCAGCCACGTTCCGCCTGCCAGTCGTGCCAGACCGAGCTGAGGTGGCAAGACAACATTCCGATCGTCTCATACCTGGCACTCGGCGGCCGCTGCCGCACCTGCGGTGAGCATTTCAGCGTTCGCTATCCGCTGGTGGAGCTCACAACGGCACTCCTCGTTGCAGCCTGCTTCCTGCGCTACGGGCTCAGCGGACAGGCGATCGTCGGAGCGTTCTTCGTTTCGGTACTCGTCGTCCTCTCGGCGATCGACATCGAGCACCTGATCCTGCCCGACAAGATCGTCCTTCCCTCCTTCGTCATCGTTCTCGTCGCAAACATCGCCTTCTTTCCGGACCGAACGCTCGAGTGGGTAATCGCAGCGCTCGGCGCCTCGCTCTTCCTGTTTCTCGCACTCCTCGCATACCCACGAGGCATGGGCATGGGCGACGTAAAACTCGCCCTCCTGCTCGGTGCTGCGCTCGGCTGGACCGTCGCTGTCGGGATGCTGATCGGAATGATCGCCGCGGTCGGTTTCGGGGCGCTCATGATGATGCAGCACGGCCTCGATGCCCGGAAGAAGGCCATCCCATTCGGCCCGTTCCTGGCGTTCGGCGCGATCGTGGCGTACTTCGCCGGCGACGCGATTCTCAACGCATACACCGGAACCTTCTAACGAGCCCAAAGGCGAAGGCAGGGCCTCGTGAGCTGCTGAGCAGCAGCTCACGCAGATCGCCCGCCACGCCGATACAACCAGGGTGACGACAGAGCAACCGCTCCTCCGCGTAGCGCGCAAGAAATCGGACGCCCCGGTTGCGACCGAGGACGGTCCACGATCCGTGTCCGGAGAAAACGCGGTCGAAGCGCTCTGCTCCTTGATCGCAACGACAGGCCTCGTCAGCGCGGAGCGCATGATCGATGTGCGAACCCGGTCAGTTGGCGGCTCCGTCGCCGATGCGATCATCGATGCCGGCCTGGCGCCCAAGATCGTTGCCAAGCGGCACGGACTGCCATACGTGGATCTCGGTTCAATGGAGATCAAGCAGGACGTTATCGAGCAGGTCTCGTTCCACATCCTCGAGCGCGCATGCGCTATCCCCTATGAGCTGACCCACGGAAGGCTCAGCGTGGCTGTCGCCGATCCAAGTGACGTCCAGATCATCGATGAGCTAGGGCTCGCGACGAAACACTCGCTTGCCCTCGCCGTCGGTTCGCGCGACGACATCGAACTTCAGCTCCGGCAGATATCACGCGCCCAGGAGGCCTGGCAGCGCGCCGCGCTCGTCGAGGACGACGCTCTCCAGGGCCGGGAAGATGAGGCGGCCGAACTGGCCGAGGACGACGGCGTTTCTGACGCTCCCCTCGTCCGGCTCGTCAACTCGATCATCCTCGAAGCTGCAGAAGAGGGCGCAAGCGATCTCCACTTCGAAGCACATAGCGACGGATTCCTGGTCAGGCAGCGAATCGATGGCGTCCTCCACGAGGTGCAGCGCCTACCGCGTCGACTGGGCCCGTCGATCCTCACACGTTTGAAGGTGCTCGCGAAGCTCGATATCGCCGAGAGGCGGCGGCCACAGGACGGTCGTATCTCGCTCTCCTCGAAAACCGCCGGCCGAGACCTGGATATTCGCGTCGCCATACTCCCGTCGGTCGAAGGTGAGGGATGCGTGATGCGGCTTCTCGACAAGTCGAAGAAACCGCCCACCCTGCAGGAGATTGGATTCTCTGAAGACATGCGGACCCGCATCGCGGAGCTCGTGGCGCGACCGACCGGAGCGCTTCTCGTGACAGGACCGACCGGTTCGGGAAAGTCGACGACACTGTACGCGGCGCTAACCCAGCTCAAGCGGCCGGATATCAACATCATCACGGTTGAAGATCCCGTCGAGTACCGGGTCAGCGGCATCAATCAGATCCAGATCAATCACAAGGCCGGCCTGACGTTCGCAATGGCCCTGCGCACCATCCTGCGCTCTGACCCCGACACGATCATGGTTGGCGAGGTTCGCGACATCGAGACGGCCAAGATCTCGATCGAAGCCGCCCTCACAGGGCACTTCGTGCTTTCGAGCCTTCACACCAACGACGCTCCCGCCGCGCTGACCCGCCTCAACGAGATGGGCGTTGAGCCGTTCCTCACGGGCTCGGCAGTTAGCGCGGTACTCGCGCAACGCCTGCTGCGCCGTCTGTGCATTCACTGCGCCGAGACCTACGTTCCGAGCGAGAGCGAGCTCGCCGCCCTGCGGCCCGAGAAACGAGGCGTACAGATTGAAGCGGGCAT
>JAUXJK010000145.1 GCA_030624785.1 Actinomycetes bacterium | reverse complement strand
TCGTCGGGCTCCTCGCCGTCTAGATCGTCGTCGCCCGTTGCGATCGGCTCGTCGTCTTCCTCAGCGGTGGCGTCCTCAGCCTCGTCGCCGTTGTTCGTCGCATCGCGGCTCCTCTCCGCGAGTGCGATCAGCTCGGTAAGCATTCCGGCGAGTGCGTCTGTCTGGTGTCTGCGAAGCTCAGTACCCGCTGCTGTTTGCGGCTTCGGAGCGCTGAGTACGCGCTCGAGGCCCAGCATGAGCGAATACGACACCCGCCAGTCGTTGGACGGAGACTCAGCACCATCGTCTATCTCCGCGAGCGCGTCGTCCAGAGCCCGTCTGCGGGCACTGTCCTCGGCCAGCGCCGTTGTCGGGTCCTCGCCGTCGTGGAGCAGCGGTTCGCCGGCCCAGGATCCGACTCGTTCGGCAAGCGCCGACAAGCCTTCAGCATCGGCCAGCGTGGCAGAGAGATGCGATGTGTCGTTTTGCATGCAGGCGGCGCATCAGCGCCGCGGGTGTCAGAAAGATCGGAGCACACATCGACAAGGCTGCGTGTGCTCTTCCCGAAGCATATCAGCGTTGCGGATGTGCGAGTCAGGGACTCGGCGACCTATCCGTTGGAGGCCTGCAACTAGTCGGAGGGTGCATTCAGGCGCTCCTGAACGCCGAGTGCCTTCTTCAGAGCGCTTAGCGCGAGGTCTGGGCGGTCGACCTTCTCCAACACTGCGGCCAGGCGGCGTTGCGCGATCACTAGATGCCTCGAGCTTGGCAGCGCTTCGAGTTTCTCGATCGCGAGCTCATAGATCTCGATCGCGCGCTCCAGCTCGCCCAGGAGTTCGAAGATCTCCCCGAGCACGACGTAGGCGCGACCGGCATCCTGTGGCATCACCTCGCCGAGCTGGCTGCTCACTCGCATGGCGAGGCCGCGCGCGCCCTCGGCGTCTCCGCGGCGCGCGAGCAACCTGGCCTCCTCGAGCTCGAAATGTGCGAGCTCGATGGGTGTGGCTGTCGCTTCGATAAGCGGCCTGCCTGCGTCGAGCTCAGCCTGCGCTGCGTCGACTTTGTCGGCGTCGAGATAGACGTGTGCGAGAAACTGGTGGGCGTGCGCGATGGCGTAGGTGTCCTCAGTCAGACGCAGGATCTCGAGGGCCATCTGAGCGAGCCGTGAAGACTCCTCAGCCTTGCCGCGCTCTCCGAGAAGGCGGGCCTGAGACCAGTAGAGCCGTGCTCGGTTGTAGGGGTCGGTAATTCCTCCAGCATTCTCGAGTGCGTCGGCTACGACCGCTTCGGCTTCGCTGATCTCTGCGTTGTCGGTGAGTGCATAGCCGAGGAGGCAGGCGAAGCGCACGAGTTGGATGGCATCGCCTGCGGCGCGTTGCTCGTCGAGGCATCGTCGGAAGATCTCGATCGCCTCTGGCGTACGTCCGACGACGCCGTACGCGCGACCGAGGCATTCGGCGATCGCGGGAACGCGCGCTGCGTCACCGCCGCTTTCATCGACCGCTCGCTCGAAGTAGCTGATCGCCTCGTGCGGCAGACCTCTACGAGAGGCTGCGTCGCCTAGCCCGGCGAGCGCACGTACCAGATTGGTGCCGCTGGCGTCTCCGAGTGCCCGTGCGAAACCGATCTCTGCAAGCTCCAGCTCGCCGAGTCGCAATGCAATCTCGGCATCGACGATCCCGCTTGCAACGCCCGTTGGACCGCCTGCGCCCGTCGCCAGGTAATCGGCGTCGACCGAGAGCCTCGCCCCGATTTCACGGAGGATCTGAAGCGACGGAATGCGCTCGCCGGCCTCGATGCGTGAGATGTATGCCGGAGAGCATCCATCGAAGGCGAGGCTCCGCTGACTGAGTCCGGCCGCTCGGCGGGCCTTTTTAAGGCGCCGGCCGACCTCACGAGGGTCATCTACGTGATTTGACTTTTGTCGCGGCATCTGATCTACTGCCCGCCTATGAGGCTGTGACCCGGGACTTTCGAGTTAGCGGACTTCACCGACTGAACGGTTTCGAACTGCCAGGAATGCGAAGGATTGGGCGGCCAGGGGGTCATCGTATCCGCGCCTAGTGGGGTGGCGAGTTCGGACGCGCGCCGCTGGAATGCGCGTCCTCCGGCAGACCTTAACCGCAGACGGAAGCAGCGGCAGCTCCCCGTTCGGGTGTTTTGGGCCGCTAAGCTCGCGATCAGGTGGAATGGAGCGAACATCGCGAGCGCCAGGCCAGCCGCTATGCCGACGGGCTCGCCCGCCTGCCGGATGACGCGGACACGCGCCAGCGCCAGCTGACTCGAGTTGCCAACGCGGCACTCGGTGCCGGGTTCGCGGAGTTGATGGCCGGCCAGCGTGATGAGGCGGAACGCTGGCTGCTCGAGGCGGCTTCTCGCTATCGAGAGAGCTACGTCGGCGCGCCGCCCGACAGCTGGGGCCGGATGATTGGAGCCGTCAAGCTTCGAGTCGTCGCTGGAGACTGGGACGGCGCTGCTGAGGACGCGCGGTGGACGCTCGAGTGCGGTGCCGCGGCGGCTGCTTCTCCGATCGGACGCTATGCAGCGAGTGTCGCCGAGCTCGTCCTGGAGAACGACGATGCCGCGGCGGCCCTCGCCGAGGGCCTGGTGGCGCAACGGGGAGAGGGTTTCCCGGTTGATGTAGCTGACGCAATCGCTGCAGTCGCTACGCGTGATGAGTCTCGTTACGCGCAGGCGTTCGAATCGGTGGTGCGGTCGTTTGAGACACGCGAGGAGTACCTCGAAGATGTTCCGATTGCCGATACGGCTCTAATGCTCGCTGCGCTTGCCGGTCGCCGGGCCATCGCGAGCGATGCGACATCTGAGCTGCTTCCTGGCGGCGTCGCATGAGAGCTGATCTGGTGGTCGGTTCACAGTTTCCGGACATTGAGCTCCCCGACCAATCGGGCGTTTCCACGCGCATCTCGACGATTGCGTCGAACCAACCGCTGATACTCGTATTCAGTCGCGGTTGGTGGTGACCGAAGGAGCCGATCAGGCTGCGCGGGCTCGTAGCCATGCAGGACGAGATCCAATGTGAATACGGCCGGCTCACGGTCGTTACAACCGACAGCTGCGAGGTGAACGGAGCGTTTCGCGAGGGCCTGGGCGCGGCGTTTCCGTTTCTCTCAGACCAGGACAGAACGACTGCGGCCTCGCTCGAGTTGATCGAGGAGACCGACCCGACCCATCGGCCCCTTTTGCCGACCACGTTCCTGCTCGACTCCTATCTGCGCATGGTCGAGGTGTGGCATGGCTTCTGGTTCTGGGCGAATCCAACAGCGGAGGAGCTGCGGCAGGGTCTTCGGGAGATCACACGTCGGGAGCAGCCGTCCTACGACGCCCAATCGATCTGGAAGCACGGATCCGCCAGCCCTGCCGCTGGAATCATCGCGCCGGTCGTGTGGGTACATGAGGACGATGAGGGACGCGAGACGTCACGAGGTGCGCATCACGGCCCGCCGCGCGCAGTAGGTGATGTTCACGCTCCGTCGCGCATCGAGGCGCGCCCGTGGACGGTGCATCGCGTGGAGCAGGAGGGCCAGACGGTGGCGATGTACCTGCGGAAACTGCCTCGCGTCTAGAGCGCGGCGACCAGGTCGATCGTCTTGCTTGCGAGGCGATCTAGCGCCATGACCGAGAGCTCGATGTGCTCCGGCTTGGTGTCCTCTTCCTTGGTGTGGCTGAGTCCGCGGAGGCTCTGAGCGAACAGCATCACCGTTGGTACGTCTGCTCTCGCGACCTCTGCGGCGTCGTGAAGCGGTCCGCTTGGGAGTCGGTGCGAGGCACCGGCAATCTCGACAATCGCCTCGTCGGCGAGCCCGATCAGGCGCTCGTCGAACGGGATCGGTGCGATCGTCCAGAGCTCCTCCCACTCGACCTCCAGCCGCTCCTCGGTTGCGATGCGGCTGGCTGCCTCTTTCGCGTACGCAAGCTCGCCGGCAAGCACGTCCGCGTTCAGGTGCCGCTGGTCCAGGGTCATCTCGCATACGCCCGCGACGGCCGTGACGATTCCCGGCTTGTTCACAACGCTTCCCGTCGTCGATACGGCGCCCTGACCGGTGCGACGGGTGTGCTCATGCACCTCGAGTGACAGGCGAGCGGCGCCTGCGAAGGCGTCACGTCGGTCATCCATCGGCGTCGATCCGGAATGTGCAGTCTGGCCCTTGAATCGAATGAGATGACGTTCGACGCCGAACGTTCCCAGGACCGCGCCCAGCGGGAGGCCGAGACGCTCGAGAACAGGTCCCTGTTCGATATGGAGCTCAAGGTATGCGGCAGCACCGTCCAGCTGCGAGCCGCAATCCTTCATGCGGTCGATGTCAACGCCGTGCTCGCGCAGCGCGTCCGGAAGCGTCGCGCCGCTGCGGTCAGTGAGGCCCCGCACCTCGTCGACGTCGAGCGTGCCGGAGCACGCGCTCGATCCGAGCAGGCTCCTGCCGAATCGCGCGCCCTCCTCGTCGGCCCAGTCGACGAGCCTGACCGTGACTGGTGGTGTGCCCTCGGCGGCGATCCGTCGGAGCGACTCGAGCCCGGCCAGGGTATCGAGGCAGCCGTCGAGCCACCCGCCGTCGGGGACCGAATCCATGTGGCCTCCGATGACGACGGCGCGCTCCGACTCGCCACGCAATGTTGCCCAGAGATTGCCTGCCTCATCGGTTTCAACCTCGACTGGAAGCTCAGTGAGCTTGGCGTGTAGCCAGGAGCGCGACTGCGCCCACGTGTCCGTCCAACAGATGCGTTGGGCACCATCGACGGTTGCTGTTAGCTCGCGCAGCTCGCGTAGTTCGGCCACCGTACGCTCGGGTTGTAGGGTCATCATCGCTCCCGGTTAGCTCAGATCGTGACCCTAACCGACTGTCCGCTAGGGTGTGAGGCGTGGGCAGAGGATCCCGACCCCTGAAGCGATGGCGTAGTGATCGTCAGCGCAAGAAGAAATCGCGTGACAAGCGGCGGGCCGAAGCTGCGAATAAAGCTCGCAAGAGCTCCGGCTCCTAGGCTCGGGCGCTACACGCCGCGGCGGACCGTGCTGGCCTCGTTGTCCGGCATCGTGATCTCTCTGCCGGTGACCTGAGTCCACCACGCTGATTCACGGAGTTCAACCGCGAGTTCGCGCGCCACGAGGTCGAGTTCGAACTTGTCGAGACTGGCGGCGCGTTGGAGCGCTTCGCGGGCCTCCGCGAACTTGCCGAAACGAAGCTCTAGCCCCGCGGCGTCTGCTCGGAGACGATCGCTTGCTGAGTCGATACGTGCCTCGCGTTGGCGCACGACCTCCTCACGAGCGACGACGAGCGCTTCGAGGTGCGCGAGTTCGCGTGCACGCTCGGCGATCAGCGAGGAGCGTTCGGCGACGGCCTTCTCTCGGGCGCGCAGTATCGCTTCGCGGTCATCCAAGCTGCTCGCGAGCCGTCGAAACATGCCCGCGGCATCCGCGGGAGAGCGAGGCGTGTCGGGCTCGTGACGATCGGGGGTGTCGACGGGAGCTGTCAAGGAACGGTCGCTGCTCAGCCTAGGTTCAAGGTGAGTGTGCGGCGTCCCCCGCAGGGGGTGTTAGGCCCTAGCTAGCTGCGGGGCGAGCGTTTCGCGAAGTCGTCCGCGATCTCCTCGAACGTGGCCCAGCGAACCCCGGAATGCTTATTGATGTGGTCGATCATGCGCTCGAGCATCAGGAGAACCTGCGGACGGCCACTCACGTCGGGATGAATCGTCATTCCAAAAACCGCGTAGTCGAGCTCGCGGTACACCCAGTCGAACTGGTCCTTCCACATCTGCTCGATGTCACGGGGATTGACGAATCCATGGCTGTTTGGCGCCGCCTTGATGAACATCATGGGCGGGAGGTCATCGAGGTACCAGTTGGCTGGGATC
>JAUXJK010000320.1 GCA_030624785.1 Actinomycetes bacterium | reverse complement strand
TCTCGTGGATTCCCCCGTAGATGCCGGCGTGTCCCGCACCAGTCTTTCGGTAGGCGGTTGCGTCCGCGAGAAACGATACGACGAAGCCGCGGAGTTCATCCCAATCGAGGTCGGTGAGCGCGAGTCGGCTCCATAGCGCGTCCTGCCGCGACTGGACTATGTCGGCCCAGTGCCCTGAACGCCAAGCGATGCGCGCAGGATCTCTTCCCGATTCCTGGAGCTGTACTCGCAACCCCTCCCACGCTGCGTCGGCGAATGTCTTGTCCTGTTCGCCGATGCCATGCACGAACAGCACTCCCAGATCCTTGGCCATATGAACCTCTCGCTTCTCGCGTTGTTGGCTCATTGTGACGACGCGTCGCGCCACGCAATCGGGGCCGGGTTGCCCCGGCCCCCACTGTCAGTGCGTTTGCCTGCAGTAGCCAGGCACTAGTGGCGATTTTCAACGTACTCGTCGAGCTGGGCGAAGTCGGTAACGCGCTGAGCGCTTGAGATTCCGAAAGAGCCTTCCTGCGTCGATGGCTGGCCGCCTCCAAGTCGCTCACCGTAAGCCTGGATTCCAAGAACATCCATGCTCTGAACACTCACGGTGCCAGCCGTCGCCACCGCGCTGAGAACCTCTGCACCACGAAGCCTGTCCGCGTACCCCTGGATTCCAAGAACATCTGTGCTCTGAACACTCGCGGTGCCACTCGACACCCGCGCATCGCGAACCGCTCCACCACCAAGCCGCTCACCGTAAGCCTGGATTCCAAGAACGTCGGTCGATTGAGCCGTCGCGGTAGCCGACGCGTCGTCGCTGCCTGCGGCAGCTTGTCCCGCATTCGCACCGATCAGGGCTGCGCTCGCGATGACCGCTGCGGCGAGAGCTGTGAGCTTTGTCTTGCTGTTACCGATGTCTGTGTTTACGAACGTCATGGTGATCCTCCTGTGCTCCGGTTTGTGCTTGCCTGGAGCTGAGAATCCCATCGCGCCGCAACACAGCGACCACGCGGCGGTAACGCGATCCTCCAGATCGTATAAATTCGCGTTACCACGATGGAGTTTGGAATCCTTGGACCCCTGCAAATCCGCCACAACGACAGCGTCGTTGCGCTCACGGGTGACAAGCGCAAGGCCATCCTCGCCATCCTGTTGCTCAACGCGAACGGCGTGGTTCCGGCCGATCAGCTGATCGAAGATCTGTGGGGAGACGACCCGCCAACGAGTGGGTCGAAGGCGCTCCAGATGCGCGTTTCACAGCTGCGCAAGGCCCTGGCTGAAGCCGCCGGCGACGAGCCTATTGTCACGCGGGATCCCGGATATGTCATCGAACTCGAACCGCACCAGCTTGATCTGCACCGTTTCGAGCGCCTCGTCGATTTCGCGCGGGGAGCGCTCGGCAGTGGCGACTACGCACGTGCGTCGGAGCAGTTGAAGGAGGCGCTCGCGCTCTGGCGTGGCGCAGCGCTCGCCGACTTTCGCTACGAGAACTTCGCCCAGCTCGCGATCACACGACTCGAAGAACTCCGCGTGGCGGCGCTCGAGCTACGTGTCGAGGCTGATCTATCGCTCGGCCGGCACGAACAGCTTTCGAGTGAGCTCGCTCCGCTCGTTCAGCAATACCCGCTTCGAGAGCGTCTGCGCGGTCAGCTCATGCTTTCGTTGTATCGCTCGGGCCGCCAATCCGAGGCGCTCGACTCCTACCGTGCGGCTCGTGAGCTGTTCGTGGAGGAACTCGGAATCGACCCTGGCCCAGCCCTACAGGAACTCGAGAAGTCGATCTTGCAACAGGCTCCAACCCTCGAACTTGATGCAGCAGTAGCAGCCGGGCAGCCAGATCAGACGACCGCGCGACGCGCGGTGCTTGCCGCCTCGAGTCGAGAAGAAAAGCTCGACGGGCTTCTTGCTCTGGCCGTGCCCCTTGCTCGCTCGCCTGGACGCGAACTGATCGTCGCTCAACTCGTAAGCGATCAGCACGTCCTTTCTGACCAGGCCGCTCGTCTACACGAGCGTCGTGCAGATCTCATGCGCGACGGGCTCGCGGCGCGTGTGGCGACGTTCGTTTCAAGCAATCCAGGCGCGGACACGGCGAAGGTCGCCTCTGAACAGGATGTCGACCTCGTCTTGCTCGACGCTCCGCCAGGAATGCTCAACGGTGGCGCCCTCCCCGAGGAGCTAATAACGGTGTTGAACAACGCTCCATGCGACGTCGGCATCGTCGCGCTCAGGAGCGATCCAACGAGTGTGAGCGCAACGCGACCCGTGTTCGTACCGTTCGGAGGCGCCGAACACGACTGGGGCGCCGTCGAACTTGGCGCTTGGATCGCGCGTGCCAACGGCGCCCAGCTCGTACTCGTTGGCGCGCAAAGCCCGACGAGCGAGGGGGACGGTGATTCGAGCAGGCTTCTTGCGAGAGCGTCGCTGATCATTCAGAAAGCGACCGGAATTCCTGCTGAACCTCGTCTCGTCGCCGGGGGCACAGAGGCTCTGGTCGACGCGATCGGCGGCGCCGGAATCGTGGTCGCGGGGCTCTCGAACCGCCGCGCGATCAGCGAGCTCGGCGGCGCTCGCCACGCATTTCTCCGCGACAGCTCGGCGCCCACGGTGTTCGTACGCAAGGGGGTGCGACCCGGTGGCCTCGCTCCACCCGAATCGATGACGCGGTTCGGCTGGTCACTAAGCCTGGGCGTCTAGCACAGGCACGGCAAACCCATGTCTAGGCGATTCCGTGCACCGCCTCGAGAATTGTCTCTGGCTCCGCTCGCTTCGTGTAGTCCGCCTCCACGAAGGCGAATTCGATCCTTCCGTCAGGCGCGATGACAGAGGTGGCCGGAATCGGGAGCTCCCACGAGCCGTCTCCATTGCGCTCAGCCAGATCGAGACTGAAGGTGTCCAGAAACACACCCTTGGCCGGGTCATCCACGCGGAACGAAAGGCCAAACGATCTCGCGACATCGTTCCCTGGATCGGTCAGCACTTCGAACTCGAGCTTGTTCTTCTCCTTGAAGGTGAGCGAATTGTCTGTCTTCTCCGGCGAGATCGCTACGAGCGACGCTCCGACTTGCTTGAGATCAGGCAACACGGCCTGATATGCCCGCACCTGCAGGTTGCAGTACGGTCACCAGCCGCCGCGATAAAACGCCACGACGGCCGGGCCCTGCTCGAGTAGATCAGCGAACTCGACGTCTTTCCCAACTGCGTTCGCCAAAGTGAAG
>JAUXJK010000084.1 GCA_030624785.1 Actinomycetes bacterium | reverse complement strand
CCTGACGTCAACCCTGCTCTCTTCTCGGGGTCACGGTCGGGGAAAGTTCCGGGGGTCACCCGATTGCGCCCCCGCGACGCCTCGAGCAGGGTGGTGCTATGACTCAACCGTCGAGCTCTCCAACCCGACAGACTCGCCGTGGCGACGCGTACGATCCTCCCGTGGAGACGCTGCTTCGCGCCGACAACCTGACGAAACGGTACGGCTCTGTCATCGCTCTCGACGGGGTGAGCTTCGAGATTGGTGGCACGATTACCGGTCTGCTCGGCCCGAACGGCGCCGGTAAGAGCACCGCGATCAAGCTGTTCCTCGGGCTGACAGAGCCCACGAGTGGCCGGGCTGAGGTACTTGGCCAGAGCCCAACCCAGGACGAGCAGATCAGAGCGCGGCTCGGCTACATGCCAGAGCACGACTGCTTGCCCTCGGCGGTCAACGCTGCGGAGTTTCTCAAGCACATGGCAGAGGTCAGTGGCCTGCCGCCGCGCCAAGCTCGCGTCCGAGCGGCCGACACGCTGCGGCATGTCGGCCTGTTCGAGGAGCGATATCGGCCGATCGGTGGATACTCGACTGGGATGAAGCAGCGTGTGAAGCTCGCGCAGGCTCTGGTACATGACCCGGTTCTCGTGCTGCTCGACGAGCCGACCGCGGGACTCGACCCATCCGGACGCGAGGAGATGCTCGCGTTGGTGCGCAAGACGCACAGCCAGTTCGGGATCAGCCTGGTGATGTCATCCCACCTGATGGGTGACGTCGAGCGAACCTGCGAACGCATCCTCGTTCTGGAGAATGGCCACGTGGTTCAGCAGGGCGAGACGGCGACGTTCACCGAGGACTACGAGACGCTCTACATCGAGGTCACGGCCAGACGCTCCGAGCTGATGGCGGCCCTCGCAGCGCGACAGATCGACGCTCGCGAAGACGGCGCCGCGGTCGTGGTGGAGGATGTCGCAGGCGAGACGTATGACCACATCCGTGACGCTCTCGTTGAGGCCGACGCACCGCTTCGCCGCCTTGCGCCACGACGTAGGGCACTCACCGATCTGTTCCGCACCGACGACGACGAATCCGAGAAGCCCGCATGAGTGAGTCGCCCACGGGACAGGTCTTCGATCTCGGCTTCCGCCGCTACGAGGGGCAGCGCGAGGGGCGCCGACGCTCGACGCTGGCCGTCTACAAGGACGGTCTACGAACCGCGATGGGTCTTGGACGCGGCGGCAAGGCCAAGATCCTTCCCTGGGTTTTTGTCTCAGCATCGATGATTCCCGCTCTCATCTTTGCGCTGATCGCGGGCGCCGTCGATCGGGTGGCGCCGGACTTCAGCGAGGAACTCGACCTTCCGTCGCACGCCGACTATTACGCCATCGCCGGAATCATCCTTTTCCTGTTCGCTGCGGTCGTGGGACCAGAGCTCTTCTGTCCCGACCGAAGCAACCGCACCATCAACCTGTACCTCGTCCGACCGCTACGCCCGACCGACTACGCAGCTGCCCGATGGGCGTCGCTCGTCACGATCATGACCGTCGTCGCGTGGATTCCGCAGTTGATCCTGCTACTTGGGCTCACGCTCGGAGCACCGAAACCAGGTACCTACCTCGCGGATCACTGGACGGATATCCCGCGCTTCTTGCTCGCGGGCATCGTCATCGCCGTGTACGTATCAACGCTTGCCTCGCTGGCCGCGGCCTTTGCCAAGCGCCGGGCTTACGCGGCGGCGTTCCTCGTCGGCCTCTTGATCTTGACCGCAGCCGTGATCAGCGGCGTCGTCGACTCGCTCAGTGATGACACGAGCAAGTGGATCGCGCTGCTGAGCGTCGGAGACGTGCCCCTCTACGTGAACGACTTGATCTTCGGAGAGCAGACAGCGAATATCGACCAGGCCTCCGAGCTGCCAGGCGTCATTCTCGTGGGCTGGTTCCTGATCGTCGTCGTCGCAGCGGGGGCCCTGGTACTCAGGCGATACAGAAAGCTCACGCTTTGAGCGCTGGCGGTTCCCCTCCGCCGGCGAGCGCTGTCATCTCGGTTGATGGCGTTTCCAAGTGGTTTGGAAGCATTGTCGCGGTGAGCGAGGTCTCGTTCGACATTCACCCGGGTATCACGGGCCTGCTGGGACCCAACGGCGCCGGAAAAACGACGCTTCAACGAATGAAGACTGGCCTTGCCAAGGTCTCTCAGGGCGAGATCAGAGTGTTCGATGAGGACCCTCGCGACAACCCGGATCTCTACGCGCGGATCGGGATCATGGTCGAGCACGAAGCGAGCTACGACTTCCTTTCCGGCAGAGCGTTCGTGGAGTTGGCCGCACGACTTCGACAGGTCGATAACGCCTCCAAGGCCGCGCAAAACGCGATCGAGCAAGTGAATCTGCTTGACGCCGCGGATCGTCCCGTTCGAGGCTACTCGCGGGGAATGCGCCAGCGCATTCGTCTGGCGGCGACGCTCGTACATGAGCCCGAGTTGCTGATCCTCGACGAGCCTCTCAACGGCGCCGATCCGCGACAGCGCGTGGAGTTCCAGGAACTGCTCTTGCGTCTCGCCGAGGAGGGGCGCACAATCCTGATCTCGTCGCACATCCTCGAAGAGGTCGAGGTTCTCGCTTCCCGCGTGCTCCTCGTCGTCAACGGCAAGCTTGCCGCCGAGGGCGACTTCCACGCGATCCGTAGAGCGCTAGACGATCGCCCGTACCACGTGCGCATCGCCTGCGACCGACCGCGCGCGCTCGCCGCGACCTTGATTGGCCTCGACGCGGTCGATTCGGTGCAGCTCGACGGCGACAACGACACGCTGATCGTGCTCAGCAGCAACGTCGGCGCGCTTCAAGCCGCGCTGCCGCGCTCGGCCGCGGAGATCTCCGTACGACTGACAGGCGTCCAGCCACTCGACGATTCGCTTGAGAGCGTGTTCGGCTACCTGGTGGAGCGATAGCGCATGATGGCGGTCTACTTCCTCTCCCTGAGACAGCTTCGGGGGCGCTGGCGAATCATCGCCCTGATTGGCCTGCTCGCACTGCCGATGGTGCCAGCAATCGTTGCCGTCCTCGCCTCGGACAAGCCAACTGCGGAAGACCTCGACAACGCCCTCCTCATGGCGGCCCTCGCATCGGCGATTCTGCCGATTGTCGTACTAACGCTCGCCACGCCTGCCTTCGGCAACGAGCTGGAAGACAAGACGCTCAGCAACCTGACACTCACCCCTCAGCCGCGCTGGCAGCTCATGGCAGCGAAGCTCGCAGCAGCCGTCACGATAGCCCTGCCACTGGTTGCCGCTAGCTCGTTCGTGTCGGTCCTGGTCGCCTTCAACGGCGCCGAGCTCGATGGGGCCGCGCAGGCGGCGCTCGCGGCGGCTCTGGGATTCTCGATCGGCGTTCTGGTGTATGCAGCTCTGTTCGTCTGGCTTGGCCTCGTCAGCCAACGGGCTCTTGGCATCGGGTTGTTCTATGTCTTCGTCTGGGAAGGCCTGTTCGGAACGTTCGTCGACGGGCTCAAGTACCTGAGTATCCGCTCCTACTCACTCAGCATCGTCGACGCCGTCGATTCCTCACGATTCGACGACACGAGCCAGTCCGTGATCGCCATCGAGGCCGCGGTTGTTGGTGCGATCGTTGTGTTTGGCGTGTTCACGTTCCTGACGATTCGGCGCCTTCGCACGATGGACGTTCCCTAGACCAGACGCCGATCAGTCGCCCAGCGCGTGAGCTGGTGTCGGTTGGAAAGCTGAAGCTTACGGAGCACCGCCGAGACGTGGGTCTCGACGGTCTTGATCGAGATCGAAAGCTCGAGTGCAACTTCCTTGTAGGCGTATCCACGAGCGATCAGACGGAGCACTTCGCGCTCGCGCGGGGTCAGTTGGTCGAGCTCCGGGTCGATTCCCTGTTCGGCGCCACCGGCGAATGCGTCGAGGACGAGTCCAGCAAGACGAGGTGAGAACACCGCGTCTCCCTCGGCCACTCGTTGAATCGCCACCACGAGCTCGTCCGCGCTGATCGACTTGGTGACGTAGCCGCGGGCTCCGGCGCGAATCACCGCGATCACGTCTTCAGCCGCATCCGACACGGAGAGCGCGAGGTATCGAACTGTCGAGCTGCTCGTCGAGCCGGCCTGAATTACGGCGGCTCCTCCACCGTCGGGCATGTGAACATCGAGAAGCACGACGTCTGGCGCGGTGCTGCTGATGCCCGCGATCGCACCTTCTACGTCGGCCGCCTCGCCGACCACGTCGACCCTCCCGGCGAGCTCAGCGCGCACGCCCGCCCGAAACAGGTCGTGGTCGTCAACAAGGAACACGCGCAGCTTCGCCACTTCTTCAACTTCGGTCTCTGATTGCTCAGGCACTCGCGTCAGCCTTCTCGGAACGTCGGATTGACAGCTCTACCTCTGTTCCCTCACCGGGAGCAGTCCGGATGACCGCCGCGCCTCCGTGTCGCTCCATGCGCCCGATGATCGACTCGGAAACGCCCTTGCGATCGTCCGGGACACTCCCCGGATCGAACCCAATTCCGCGGTCGCGCACGAAACACGTCACGCCTTCTGGCTCGATCTCCAGGAACACAGCGACAGTCTTGTCGCCCGAGAGTCGCGCCGCGTTGACGAGGGCCTCTCGGGCGGCTTGAAGCAGGGCCTCGAGATCGGAGTCGAGCTCGCAGTCGCCCACCGTCACGACCTCGACGGCGACACCGTGGGTATCTTCGACCTCGGCGGAGACCGCGTCTAGAGCCCTCGCAAGCGATCCCGCATCGTGCGGACGCGCATCCCCATAGAGCCAGGCACGCAACTCGCGCTCCTGCCGGCGGGCAAGCTGAACGATCTGTCGGGAGTCGTTGCCCTCTTTCTGTATCAGCGCGAGAGTTTGCAGCACCGAGTCGTGCAGGTGTGCCGCGACCTCGGAGCGCTCCTGCGAGCGCACGCGTTCGCGCCGCTCCTCGGCCAACTCGCTCGCTAGACGCCACGCCCACGGTCCAAAGATCAATACGAGACCAACGAGCACGACCAGCATCGCGATGACCCCATCTCGCACGGCCCGAAATGCGTCACTCGTCGCCGCAAAGGCACCCACCCCGGCAACGATGAACACCACTCCAAGCGCCAGTCGAGCGAGCGTCTTTAGCTCCGGGCGTCCGGGCCTCGCCGCATCCGCCCCGTGACCGAGCAACTCGGCAACGGTTGGCGAGATGCGCCGGGCGCGAAGATCGCGGAGCTCGGCGAGTAGCTGGCTATTGCGCTCAGGCGCCGAGCGACGCCACAGCAGCACCAGGCCGATGAACACGAGGAGCGCGGGCCAGACGAACCCGTCACCGAGCCAGAAGCCGAGGCTACGCAACACGAACAACGCGCCGATCAGGACGAGCGCGCCGCCAAGAATCTCAACTTTGCCGCGCCTCGGCAGCGTGAAGCGAGAAAGCTCCTCGCCGGGCTCAGCGGGCCTGATGAGCACCCAACCGAGTGCGTAGACCAGCACCCCAATACCGCCAGCGAACACAGCTACGACAAATGCGAGCCGAAGCCAGAGCGGATTGACCCGCAGATAGTGGGCCATACCCGCTGCCACACCCGCGACAACACGCTCGTCACGACTGCGATAAAGACGCCCGACGACGCCGTCCTTGTCCGTTTGGATACCGACACCGCGCGTAGCCATCCCTTGAAAAGTGTCGCATGCAGGGTGCCAAGTCAATCGGGGACAACCCCTGGATCGTCTAAGGGTGGAGTCGGGGAAAGCCGCGGGGCAATCCCGATTGTGGTCGGGGTATCGCTCGGGAACAGTGGAGTCATGCAAACCACAGCGCACTCTCAACCGCAGCTGCTCCGCCGCAACACGCGGGATGGCAGAATCGCCGGCGTCGCGGCCGGCCTCGGCGACTACTTCCGCGTCGACCCCGTTTTTATGCGGCTTCTCTTCATCCTTCTCGTACTTGCGGGAGGGTTCGGTCTCCTGGTCTACCTGGTCGCATGGCTCGTGATTCCGGCGAGCGAGGGGACGGAGGAGATTGCCCCCACGCTTCAGCGTCGCCTGCCTCGCACGCGCTGGAGCATCCGGTCGTTGCTTGGCGGCCTGCTCCTCGTCATTGGCGCGATCGCGTTCCTCGGTGAGGCTGGATCGTGGTGGCTACCTGAGATCGACGCCTGGCCGCTCATCCTGGTGGCGCTGGGCGCGGGCCTGCTACTTCTGCGAGCGCGCCGGGACGACTCCGATCCCGCCAGCGGCACTCCCGCCGAACCTCCACCGACGGACGACGCTTCTGCATCAGAGCAACCATCTCCTGAAGAGGCCGATCCGGCTGGCCCAGACGACGCGCGTCCTCAACCCACGGCCGACGTCGACGCCAATGCCGAGTCCGGAGCCGATGTCCATGTCGATGTCGATGACGCCGAGCCAGGACCCGATCTCGATGAACCGGGGCTCGGAACCGATGTCGAGGAACCGGAGGAAGGCGACCAGCACGCGCATGCCGCGCTACTCACCTACGAGCGAGAGCCGGCGTCGATCCATGCCAACGCTCGCCGGCGAGTACCGATCGGCTGGCTCACGCTCGGCGCTCTTGCCCTCGCCGGCACACTCGCCGCGCTCCTGGATTGGTTCGACGTGGTCGCTATCTCGACCAGAGATCTCACGCTCATCGCTCTAGCGATCTGCGGAGTCGCGCTGCTGGCGACCACGCTCCTCGGTCGCAAGTTGGCGATCCTCGGCGTCGCTGCTGTGGGCGCTGCAGCGCTCCTCGTCGGCTCCCTGCCCGACTCGGTATCGGTCGGGAGCGGTGCCGGTGAGCGCACCATTCGGCCGGCTTCAATCGCCGAGCTAGAGGAGCGCTACGAGCTCGGCGCGGGGAAGCTCACGATAGACCTCCGCCAGCTCGAAGACGCGAGCGGCGAAACGCTCATCGAAGCCGAGCTCGGGATTGGCGAGCTGATCGTTCTCCTTCCGCGGGGCGCCGCTGGAGAAGTCCAGGGGCACGCGAACATGGGCGAGGTCGAGCTCTTCGGACGCACCGACAGCGGGGTCTCGGTGAGCCGCACCGTGAGCATCGTTGGCGAGCCTGATACGAGAGGCTCTGGCAGCGGTGAACCCTTCCCGTATTCGGTTCCGACTCCATTCGCATCCGAGAGTCGCATCGTCGTCGACGCGACGGTGGGAATCGGCAAGGTCGAGGCGCGGCGCGGCCCGGCTCCTGAGGCCTCGGAAGCGACTGCTCGCTAGCAGCCGCAACTCGATTGGGGCTCGCGTCGCTCGAAGGAACTCACGGCCCCGTCGGCAGTTGTAGTCACGACGCAGCAGTCTTGAATCAAATCTGCGAGGTGAGCCCGACCTCGCTGCACGCGCGATTTCATGCCCGATACTGAGACTCGCTCGGCCCTCGCTGCGACAGCATTGGTCGTTCCGTCAAGGTCGACCATGGTCACGGCGCTGCGATAGTGATCGGGGAGCTGCGTGATGAACGGACGAAGGCATCGCGCAAGACTCTGCGTGGCAGCGTTCGGCCCGGCGTCCGGGCGACTCTCATCCAGACGATCCCCGATCTCAGAGCCGAAATCATCCGGCAACGTGAGTGTCCCGGCGCGTATGCGGTAGTGGTCGACGACCGCGTTGCGCGCCGCGCGGTAGAGCCACGCCTTCGGGCTGGCCACGCTCGCGCGGTCTACGCGGTGGAAGCGTTCTAGTACGTCCTGGACGATGTCCTCGGCGCTCTCGCGACTCTCGACCCGACCGTTCACGAAACGAACAAGGTCGTGGCTCATCTCTGACCAATCGACGGCCGGAGATGTCCGTGACGACGACAGCTCGGGAGGCGCGCTCGAGCGCAGCTCGGTCACTTCGCGATTGCCGTTCATGTAGAGGGCAACGCCCGTGGGTCGCCGTACATTCCGACGATCTTTGCGTCCATTGGCGCGCGCATTCGTCTGCAGAGGTGCAAGATGAACTCAGACAAGGGAGCCATGATGAACACCAGTCGCCTCCAACTCGCGCTAAACGTCTCGGACATCGAGCAAGCCACCGCCTTCT
>JAUXJK010000026.1 GCA_030624785.1 Actinomycetes bacterium | reverse complement strand
CCTGCGATGCAGCCCGCGCCGTAATGCACGTCGTCGATGGGCAGGAACGTGAAGGCGCCCTTGAGGTCGGTCTTTCCGGGTTCATACATGTCGCGATTCTAGGCACACCTCGAGGCTGGTTGCAGGGCCCTCGACACGCGGCCGGCGCGGGGGAGGCTGGTGGGCTGAACGTATACTCGGCCGATGACTTCGGCGCCATCTGCAAAGCACGCCGGGAACGCAGTTCCCGGCGAGTACATTCGTATCGAAAGTGTGTTTCGAGATTGGATCTCGGCCGACTCGGCCTCGTCGTTTCCGGCAGAACCGGGGCGATATCACCTCTACATCTCGCCCGCCTGCCCGTGGGCTCACCGGACGGCAATCGTGCGTCGGCTCAAGGGTCTTGCCGAGGTGGTTTCGCTTTCGGCTGTGGACCCGCTACGAGATCAGCGGGGATGGGCGTTCGCCGTCGAGGATGGCGCAAGTAGCGACCCCGTAAACGGGTTCGAATACCTGGCGGAGGCCTACGTTGCGAGCGATACGGACTACGCTGGCCGAGTCTCGGTGCCGGTGCTGTGGGATCGCGAGAGTGATCGGATTGTCAACAACGAGTCGTCTGAGATCATCCAGATGCTCAACAGCGAGTTCGACGCCTGGGGCGACTCGTCTCTCGATCTGTATCCGAGCGAGCTGAAGGGCGAGATCGATGAGATCAACGATCTCGTGTACACGAACGTCAACAACGGGGTGTACCGCTGCGGGTTTGCCAAATCGCAGGAGGCGTACGAGCGAGCCGCTGTCCGGCTGTTCGAAACCCTAGATTTGCTTGACGCGCGACTTTCAACGCAGCGCTATCTGGTTGGAGGTCGGTCCACGCTTGCCGATTGGCGCCTCTTTACGACACTTGTGCGCTTCGACGCGGTCTACCTCGGGCATTTCAAGTGCAATCTGCGGAGAATCGCCGACTACGCCAATCTCTCCGGATACATGCGCGACCTCTATTCGGTTCCGGGCGTCGCGGCCACATTCGATCTGGATCAGATCAAGCGCCACTACTACATGAGTCACTCCAGTCTGAATCCGCTGGGGATCGTGCCGGTCGGGCCTGAACTCGATCTAGCAGTTCCGCATGATCGAGACCGGTTCACGAAGCCCGGTACGCCGGGCTGAGCCAGCGGCCGCCCAGTAGCTGGCGCGGCTCCGACTGTGGCATAGCCGGTGCGTTAGCTGATGCGTTTGATCGTCACGCGTGCGAGGAACTTGCCCCAACCCTGCGTGGCGTTGACGACGTCGCCGCGGCCTTGGATGCCCTTGGATCGCTTGATGACACCGTTCTCATTTGGGCCAACATTGTGCGCGCCGAGGCACGGAACGTGAGCGCGGCTCTCGGTGTTCTGCTCCGATCCGGCGTCGAGAGCGCGGATGCGTACGACGCGGCGCGCGCCGACCTTGGAAGCCGGCAACTTCGCGTTCGATTGGGCCGCCATGACGTCGTTCGTGCAGATCTGCATCGCCGCCCAGCTGAGTCGAAGGTGCTTGGAGGTGGTTGTGATGCGAAAACTTGCTGATCGGCGTGCCGCAATTCGCGGGCCGATATTGACCTGGCCAACACCTCGCTTACGTCGAGCCTCGGCCCGGGCGCCAGATGTCGCTCCGTCCTCGGCAAGCTTCGCGATACCCGGGCTCGCCTTCTTGCCGAGTCGAAATAGCCGGAAGCTTCGATTGTGCACGGCGTATACGGGGGAGGTCAGGTCGGCTCGCCCGAGATTACGAATCGTCACCTTGAAGACGTAGGTCTGCTGTCCAGCCTTCGCTGTCGGATTTGCGTCTGTAGCGTTCGAGGCGGCATTTGCCGTTGCCGTCGCGCCGAATGACGCGGCACAGGACGCCGCGAGTGCCGCGATCAGGGTACGCCTGCGGAGCATTGCTTCAGCCTAGCGCGTGATCCTTTCGAGTTTCTTACGCTCGCGATGGCTGCTGAGCGGGCAATGTCAGGGTGTTCGAAAGCGCTCGCCGCCTGGAATCTGGCGGCGATGGAAGCACGAGTGCGATGGATCCCGAGTACCTGCGATGAAGTGGCGACGCGACCGCTCGCAGGGACAGGTCATCGTTGTTGTTCTCGCGGCCACGGGGCGCATTTGGCGGGGCCGGCGCGGCCTTCGATGTGGGTTCGACGCTCGACTGCTTGCCGAGTGCGGCGCCCGCGGAAGGCGACGAGCTTGAACGAGGCGCGCGTAACGTTGGCGATGATGCTGGTGAGTCTGTTCGGTTCGTGGTCCAGGACGTCCAGGCGGAATGGACTCGACTCTTCCAGGAGGCGGGCGCCACCTACCAGTTCACCAGGCTCGTGCTTGTCGGCGATGACCGAATCCAGCAACGCACTCAGGGGTGGGTGACTCCTCACAACTGGACGCATGGATCATCTGAGCAGCGCCAGCGTTGGTTTACCCGTGGGTTCGAGAGCGGCGACCCAGCCGCCTGCGACGAGACGTTCACGACCAAAGACCTGTTGTTCGTTCCGTCCGCTCTCAGGTCGAGGCCACTCGAGGCCGCGGCGGGTGTACAGTCGTGCTGTTTTCGTCTCCCACGAGAGGGTCTCATGACGGCTATCACCATGAAGTTGCCGACCCAGTTCGGCGTCGAGGTCTAGGGCATGGCATTTCCTGATTTGAAACTTGAAACCTGCCGGTTGACCAAGGACGGCGAGATCGCAACCGTCACCATCATTCCGCCGCGTAATCTCGGCGCCGGCACAGCCGATCTGCACTGGGAGTTGGGCGAGGTGTTCAGTGCGTTGCGTGGTGACACGTCGACACGTGTTGTCGTGTTCACCGGTGAGGACGGCGAGTTCTACCAACCAATGGCCGGCGACTTCTACGACAACGCCGAACTGCGCGAGTACGTGTCTGACCCGCCGCACGCCTTCAAGACCTTCACCGGGATCGTTCGCCTGCATCAGGCGATGGCCGAGCTCGAAAAGCCGATCGTCGGAAAAATCAACGGCAACGCCCTCGGCTTCGGTTCCAGCCTGGTCTTCGCCTGCGACCTGATCATCTCTGACGAGGAAGCGCTCGTCATCGATATTCATCTGGGCATGGGCGAGGTCAAGGAAGGTGGCCCCAACTTCGGCATCGTGACCGGTGACGGTGGAAGCGCGCTCATCCCGCTGTTCTTCTCACCGGCAATCGCCAAGGAGGCGCTGATGTTGGCGAAGCGCTTCACAGGGCGCGATCTCGCTGACATGAACGTCATCAACTACGCCGTTCCGGCCGGCGAGCTCGACGCCAAGACCGACGAGATCGTGGAGGCGCTGCTTCGACGCTCCGCCTTCGCGCTTGCATGGACGAAGCGCACGGCCAACCGAATCGTTGCGCACCATCTCAACATGACCCTCGACTCGGCTGCCGCCTACGAGATGGTCAATTTCCTGCAGATCGATCGTCTCGATGGGAAGGATCCGAAGAGCCTCGAGGTCGATCACTAGGAGAGCGACAGGGGGCTTTCGTCTCGACGAATCAGAAGGAGCTACCCCTCGGAAGTCGGTAATTTGCCGCCTTCCGAGGGGTTTGCCGGATGCATAGAACCCACCTGCGCAGGGGTGTACGTCTGCCGCGCTATCCGTACACTTGGAAGAAGCGTTTCAACGAGGAATGGGGCTAGTGAATGGGTTCCGAGGATGGGCCGGGAGCGTCTGAAAGCGCAGCGAAGTCAGCGGCCGTCGAAGAGCGCTATCGAATTGAGCGCGAGAAGTTTGACGACGTAAGTGCGGCCCAAGAGCTCGGCCCGGAGGCTGTTCTGTCCGCTGACATGACGTTCGCTCGCATGTGCCGCGAGGACACCTACTTCCCCGGGATGGCGGACTACGTAGGTGACCTCCGTGGAAAGTCTGTGCTCGAGCTGGGCTGCGGCACTGGTGAGACCTCAGTAGCGCTCGCTCGTAGCGGCGCCAACGTATCGGCCTTTGACATATCGCCGGGCAGCGTCGAGGTAGCGCGCAAGCGGGCTGACATGAACGGTGTCGCCGACGCTACCGAGTTCGTGGTGGCGGCGGGTGAGGATCTGCCATACGAAGACGGCTCGTTCGATGTAGTGATCGGGTCGGCCGTCCTTCACCACCTGGAGGTGGAGCGAGCGGGCCCCGAAACGCGACGCGTCATGCGCTCCGGCGCTCTCGCGGCTTTCAGCGAGCCTCTTGCGAACAATCCGGTGGTGCGTTTTGCGCGCGACCATGTTTGGTACCCGCGCAAGTCGGAGCGAGGCACCGATGTACCGTTGCGCTACAGCGACCTACGCGCCTGGGGCGAGCATTTCGACGAGTTCACGTGGAAAGAGATCCACCTGCTCGGGATGGCCGAGCGGCTCAGTGGTTGGCGCTGGAAGTTCCACACGCTTCACAAGATCGATCGCGTAGTTCTCGATCATGTCGGACCGCTGCGTCCGCTCGCGAACTACTCAGTCATCTTCGCGCGACGCGCGTAGCCGATTTCGGCAACGGTCTAGCGGTCGAGTGTCGGCGTGTCAAAGGCCAGGACGCTGAGGCGGTCGACCGGTATTGGTGACACGGTGCTGGCCTGCACGCGGCCATTCCAGTGGGCCGTGCCGTCGAACTCGAAGTAGATCTTGGAGCGGCCAGCGTTGTCGACAACGATCATTCCGTACTTCTGAAGGGCGCGGGCGACTGCGAGGCAAGGGCCGCGGCAGCCCCAGGCGCTGATCTCGGCTTCGCTGATCGTCGGGTCCAGCTGAAGCCGGGCGCCTTCCGGTACGTCGAGGTGCGTGCTCGAGGCGCCATCTGATTTCGAGGCGGGCGGGACGAATGCGTCACGCGGCGCGTCGAAGGAGAATGCGAGGGCATGATCGATCAGGCCCTGCTCGACCTCGCACGGTCGAATCAATCCGGCGAGGTAGGGGATGCCGGCGCCGCGAGCGAAGATCGGTCGGCCGTCCTCGTCGAACGGCACGAACGCAGTCCAGGCAGTGTCGTAGTGGTACGCGTTGAAGGCGTCGAACGTTCCGTCGTCGCTCTCCCGTAGGACGGAGGCGCCCCACTCCTCGTCGGTTTCTTCGTTGTAGAGAACGATCTGAGCGTCTTCGCCTGCGGAGGGGCGTGCGCCCTCTGGAATCGGAAGATCCACTGTTCCGGCGCGCTGATTCAAGAGGAGATTCCCGCCGTTGACGACATTCGAGAACCATCCATCGAGCCTCACGGTGCGTCGCGGGGTGTCTTCGTCTACGCGGTAGACCGGGTAGGAGAACTGAGTCGGATCCGACGTCAGTGGGACCTCGATGCGTTGCACGAACCCGTCCGAGCGCGGGTGATACTCGGGCGTCGGGCCGATCGGCGTGTTCCAGGGACTGTCGTCGCTGTATGCGCGAGCGCAGGTCGAACCCGTCGTGGTGGTGGTATCAACCGTTGCTGGTGCAACGGGGCTTTGCGCATCGAGCGCGCTAGGGACACCCCCGCTTGCCTCTTCCGGAACGCTCGGATCTGCGCCTGCGTCAGCCTTGCGACCAGAGCAGGCAGCGAGCATCAGCGCGCATATCAGCGCCCCAAGCGCAAGAACCCCCAGTTTGGCCGGGTGCCGACGAGCCTGACCGAGCTGTCGGATCCGGTCAGAACGCGCCATGGTGCCTCCCATGCGAATCCGTCGACCCTGATCGCAACATAGCACGGAGATGGCCGGATGTTGTCCCTGCATAGCGGCCATTTCCGTCGGTAGATCGATCGCGACTAGAAGACGCCCTCTGGGAGATCCAGTCCAGCGAAACCGGTGAGATCGAGCGGCCTGACGTCTTGCCCTCGCGAGGTGAGGAACGTTGTGATCTGCCGATAGTGGAAAGCGGCGTGCCAGCGTTGCTGCTCGAGCAGGTTCGAAAACGAGATTTCACCTCTCGGTGAGTCAACACGCCGATCATCGCCTACGAGGGCGGGATCGATCTCGAGAAGGGTTGCCATCCACACCTGAGCGATCGCCGACGCGTAGTTGTGCAGCGCCTCTGCGGTTTCGATCTGCGCTTCACGTTCGTCGTCCCGGTCGGGATCCCACTCGAATCGTCCGTCCGTCCACGCGGTGGGCAACAGCTCGAACGGATGAAAAACGTTGACCGTGAGGTTGCGGATCGTCCGCCCACGCGATGGCGTTGGAGCGATCAAGATCTCCCAGTCCACTGGTTCGATCACCGTCGTCCACGAGTCGAGGATCGAGATGGTGTCACCTGCAACGCGTCGCGTGTCGTCGCTGCTGGCGACAGGCAGGCCAAGCAGCGATGCGAGCTGTGATTTGTGAAGAATCGGTGTGGCAATTCCATCGACGAGGAGTGACGGGATCAGCGGTTCACCCGCCTCGCGCCAGCGATCAAGCCCGCCATCAGCAGTGACGTTTACGGACTCGAACGCGATGTCGTTGTCGCCAAGGAACTCCCTGGCCTGTGCGCACGAAGCTCAGGATGGGCGCCAAAAGAGCGTCAAAGAACGCTTCATCCGGTTATCTTGCCACGTGTGACGTCTGTAGGGGGGAGACCATGAGCGCTGCTGAGTACGAAGTCGGTCGCCAGCCCGGCCTACCTGATCGGCCGAGGATCGAGGTTGATCCGATCACGCTGCGAGTGCTCGGTGGTGCGTTCCACGCCGTGGCCAAGGAGATGGCGGGCGTGCTCTTCCGTATGAGCTACTCCTCGATCATCCGCGAGTCTGAAGACCTCGGAGCGGGCATCTTCGATGTCGAGGGGCGCGAGATCTGCGAATCCGACACGACCCCACTTCACATCGGCTCGTTGCCGTGGTACATCCGCGGATTCATGCAGCGCCTCGAAGGCGACATCGAGGACGGCGACGTGATCGTGCACAACCACCCGTACCTCGGCGCGTCTCACACTCCTGACATCGCTGTAGCCGTTCCGATCTTCTGGGAGGGAGAGCTGCTCGGATTCTCCGCCGTGACCGCGCACGTACTAGACGTGGGCGGTTCGTACCCCGGCATCAACGCCGACGCGTTTGACCTGTACGCGGAGGCCAAGATTTACAACGGTCTGCGCTGGTATCAGGCTGGCGAGTTGAACCAGGACCTTGACCGCATGATCTTCGACAACGTGCGCACCGAAAGCATGAACCGTGGCGATCTTGAGGCGATGCACGCGGCCTGCGAGTTGGGCAAACGGCGATTCCAGCGACTGCTCGAGCGCTACAGCGTGGACATGGTGATGAGTGCCGCGTACGAGTGGATGGACTACTCGGAGCGAATGCTTCGTGCCGAGATCGAGAAGATCCCGGACGGGGAGTATCGAGCGCCAACGGGATGGCTCGACGACGACGCGGTGCATCGCGATGTACGCCTCCGCGTCGAAACGTTGGTACGAGTGGAGGGCGACTCGATCACGATCGACCTCACGGGTTCGCATCCCGAGGTGCCTACGGGCTACAACGTCCCGTTCGAAGGGTCACTGCTTGTGGCGTGCTACTTCGCGATTCGCACGTTGTTGCTCGATGAGGTGACCTATCCGGAGCACGTTCCACAGAACGACGGCATCTTCAGGCCCGTGAATGTGATCGCACCGAAGGGCACGATCTACAACCCGCGGTTCCCCCGAGCGTGTTTCACGCGCTTCTGCCAGATCCAAAGGGTCATCGACAACACCTTGCTAGCTCTATCCGACGTTTTGCCAACCAAGACAACGGCCGGAAACTCGGCCGGCATCCACTTCTGCTCCTACTCAGGGTTTCAGGAGTCAAGCGGCGAATACTGGATCTACCTCGAGGTCAACGAGGGCTCCTACGGAGGCCGCCACGGCAAAGACGCGATGGACTCAGTGGACAATCTCATGGTGAATACGCGCAACAATCCGATCGAGGAGCTCGACATGCGCTTCCCGATGCGCTGCGATCGGTATGAGCTTCGCGATTCTCCTGCTGCGCCTGGACGTTGGCGAGGCGGAATAGGAATCGTCCGCGAGAACCGGTATCTCGTTGACGGTGTGTATTCCAGTGAGGGCGACCGACACTACGACGCGCCGCGCGGCGTGTTTGGCGGTGCAGATGGAGTTACCGCCGCCGTCACGAGGAATCCGGGGCGGGACGACGAGGAGTCCTTCCCGGCCAAGGTCACGGGCATACCGTGCCGCGAGGGCGACGTGATCCGTATCGAGGCACCAAATGGCGCCGGGTACGGCGATCCACTCGATCGCACCCCGGCCGCCGTACGTGAAGACGTGCTCGACGGGTTCATCGCCCTGGAGCTCGCGGACGAGCAGTACGGGGTCATCCTCGGCACTGAGCCAGCACTTGTCGTCGACGAGGATGCGACGCGCGCGCGTCGCGAACAGCGTCGTGGCGAGCGCTGAAGGCCCCGACTCGGGCGCTGACTCGTAGAGCAGTTCGCACAGTTGGCTGACCTGTGTCTTGAAATCCGTGAGCCAATGTTGTAGCGTCTCGCACTTCGATGCGTCGCGTTCCCGTCGCTTCCGCACTCGTGATTCTGGTGGCACTGTCGCTCGCGACAGCTGCCAGCGCGAGCCAACTTGTCACTCGTGACGCGAGTGATGTGCGGCTGCGTGTGAATGCCGCCGGAGACGCACTCGTCACGTTCACGAAACCCACGGGGAAGCGAGTCCGCGTGCTCGCTTCGGGTGCGATCAACGCTCTGCATCCCAACGCGAATGGGCGACAGGTGAGGCTGCGTCTCGACTATTCGGGGGGCTGGAAGACGCGAGGCAAGGCCGTGTGGAAGCGGTTTGGCGATCAGTGCCGTGCCTACGACGGGCCACAGATCGCGTTTCTCGTAGCCGCCTGCAAGGCGCCGGATGGCAGCTACTGGGTTCTCCAGGGTTGGCAGCGAAGCCTTCCCTACCACGGTGGCCCGGCGTCGAATCGCTTCCACTACACCACGGAGCTGAGACTCTCTCACTTCACGGGCGAGCTGGCCCGGCTAGAGGTGTGGCATGACTGGATGCATCCGAGTCGCTTCCCCGAGCTGTTCGGCCGCCGCACGTATCGCGGCGTAGCCGTTCATGGTTTTCCGAAGAAGCGATTCGGAAAGACCGATCAAGCCTTTGCGCGCCGTGTCTACGCCGACACGTTCAACTCCGGCTACGGTCCGGGATGGTGGCGTGCCGATTCCTTGCGCGTTCACTACCCGACGGGCACGTTCTGCGTGCTTCTTGCCAAGAACCTCACCGACCGCTGGGGTACCAATCGTGGCTGGGGTGAGCGCTACCGCATCGTGGTCGAAGGCCCGGGCGTCACGCCCGATGTCGTATGGGCGGGCAATGCGCTTCCAACCTTCCGCCCATCCAATGCCGACCACGTTGAACATGAGCGCGCCATGGAAGAGATCCGCACTTCTCTGAACGATCCAGACCGTCGCTGCAACTTCGCCTAGCGAGGTTCTCCCTCGGCGGCGGTTAGTTCTGCCAGACGTCGCCAAATAGTCGAAGCCAGTTCAAGCCGAGCACCCGTTCGATGCGTTGATTCGACCATCCGCGTGACTCCATGGCGGCGGTGAGTGTCGGAAGCGTCGCGATGCGCTCGAGCCCGGTTGGGGCCGCTACGAGGGCAGCATTCGGGTCGGGCATCGGCGCGAGCAGCCTTCCAACGCCCTTATCGCGCCGCAGCCACGTGAGAAACTCGAGCCCGTAGCCCTGCATAAAGTCGGTCCCGATGGCGATGCTCTCTTCGCCAGCGACATCGATCATGTGTTCGATTGCGCCCAGATAGTCGTCGCGGCTGGCAACGCCATCCGCATTCAGGAACCACGGCAGCAAGGTGACGCCCACGAGTCCGCCGCGCTCGACAACCGCGCGTATCTGGTCGTCGGTCTTGTTGCGCGGGTGCGGGTTCAAGGCGTGCGGGCATACGTGCGAGTACACGACCGGGGACTCGGAGGCCTCGACGACGTCGGCCGCCGTCTGTGAGCCCACGTGCGAGAGATCGGCGAGGATACCGAGGCGATTCATCTCGGCAAGGACATCGCGCCCGTAGTCAGATAGGCCGCCATCGTGTGACTCCCAGCAGCCTGCGCCGACGAGGTTCTGCGTGTTGTAGGTCATCTGAATGACGCGCACGCCGAGACCGTGGAAGAGCTCGAGCCGATCGATTCTGTCTTCAATCGCCCAGGTGTTCTGAAAACCCAGAATCACACCGACGCGCTTCTCGCTCTTGGCAGCCTCGATATCGGCGACATCTGAGATCGGACGCAAGATGTCTGCGTTCTCCTTGATCCGAGCGCGAAACGTCGCCACGTTCTCCATGGTCGCGGCGAACCCCTCCCAAATACTGCAGGTGCAGTTGACAGCGCTCAGGCCCGCGGCGTGTTGCTCTTCGAAGATCTCTCTGCTCCAACTACATATCTGGAGACCGTCGATAACGAGCGATCGCTCGTGGAGGCTTGCGGTCATGCCGGTGTCATCGTAGTTAGAGTTCTGCGCCGTGGCCGAGAATGAAACGAGGGTTGAGCGCGATGCCCTTGGCGAGGTCGAGGTGCCGAAGGAAGCTCTGTGGGGCGTTCACACGGCGCGAGCTCGACAGAACTTCGCCGTCTCCGGCGTCATGCTTGGCTCGCAACCCGCACTGATCGGCGCACTCGGCCACGTCAAGGTTGCCGCGGCGAGAGCAAACGCCGACCTCGGCGAACTCGACGACAAGCTGGCTACACCGATTGTCGAGGCCGGTCGCGAGGTCGCTGCTGGACAGCACGATGCCGAGTTTCCGCTCGAGATCGTGCAGGGAGGCGGGGGCACGTCGACCAACATGAACGCGAACGAGGTCATCGCCAACCGTGCGAATCAGCTGCTTGGAGGAAATCCGGGCGAGTACACGCCGGTGCAGCCCAACGACCACGTCAATCGCTCTCAGTCGACGAATGACGTGTACCCGACGGCCATGCTCCTGTCTGTCATCGCTGTCGCCAGGCCCACGCTTGAGGGACTTCGCTACCTGGAGAGCTCGCTCGATCAGAAGGCCGCTGAGCTCGGCGACCTCGAACGGCTGGGCCGAACGTGTCTACAGGATGCGCTCCCGTTGCCCGCAGCCGCCGCGCATCGTGCGCAGGCGAGCGGCCTACGTCGCGTGCGCGCCGATCTGGAGCGATCGCTCGACGCATTTCGTTTCGTGCCGATTGGAGCCACCGTGATCGGTACGGGCTTCGGCGCTCCAGCTGGCTACATCGAGCGCGTGGTATCGGCTCTTGCCGAAGAGAGCGAATTGAGCATCGAGCCGGCTCCTGATCTCTTCGACGCTCTCGCGCATCTCGACGGGTACGTCGCTGTGATCTCCGATCTCGCCCGCGCGAGTGGTCTCATGGCGAAGATCGCTGCCGACCTGCGCTTTCTCTCGTCAGGGCCCGTTGGTGAGGTTCGCCTCCCGGCCCTGCAAGCCGGCTCCTCGGCGATGCCGGGGAAGGTGAACCCGGTACTTCCCGAGCTCGTGCTCCAGGTGTCCTACGAGATTCGTGGTGCGGTGGCGACGATCGAGGCGGCCGTGGCTGGTGGTGAGCTCGAGCTCAACGTCATGGAGCCGGTCATT
Organism: Actinomycetes bacterium; assembly: GCA_030624785.1. Lineage (GTDB taxonomy): Bacteria > Actinomycetota > Thermoleophilia > Gaiellales > Gaiellaceae > JAUVPB01. The sequence continues at coordinate 476 of JAUXJK010000026.1, read as the reverse complement.
GCGCGCCATGTTCTCGAGAGCTTCCAGTCAGTCGGTGCGGTGGCCAGGCTCTTTGCAGATCGCTGTATCTCGGGTCTTCAGTACGACGAGCGTCGAACCCGGCATCACCTCGAAGGCTCCTACGCTGAGCTCGTCGAGCTTGCCGCCATTGAGGGATACTCGGCCGCTGCCGAGGCGGCTCGAAGCCGGCCTGACCCCACTTCCGGCTCCTAGAAAGCAGACGCCCCGCCGGCGCTCGGCGACCCTTCTGGGGCCCGGTTCGCGCTTCGAAGCGGCCTCCTACTACCTCTTCTGGGGGAATTCAACCCCTCATGCGGGTGAGTGCCCTTCCACCCGACGGGGTAGGACGTCACGGTGTGTTCGTTGGAGGAGCTTCGGTGGAGTTTGGGAGGAGATCATCTTGGGTGACGAGCACATGGGTACATCGGTTGCACAATGCATTGCGGAGTTTGCGCCACTCGAGCACGACGAGTTGG
>JAUXJK010000103.1 GCA_030624785.1 Actinomycetes bacterium | reverse complement strand
GCGATCGATCATCGTGATCTCCTGAAGTCGTCGGGAACCCGGCAGAGCTTCTCGCTGCCGGCGGCGGTGATCAGGAAGTTGTCCTCGAGGCGAAGCCCGCCGCCACCGGGCCAGTAGATCCCGGGCTCGATCGCGAGGACCATTCCCTCACGGATCGTGCCCTCGCCGGCCTGGTGCGCGTAGGGCGGCTCGTGGGCTCGAGCTCCGACGGCGTGGCAGACGGGATGCGACGGTTGGCCAGGATAGCCAGCCTCTCGAATCCGGTCGCGAATCAGCCGATCGAGACCTGCCAGCTCGGCGCCGTCGACTGCGTAGTCGACCGCCGCGTCGTAGATCGTCAGCAACGTGTCGAGCAGCGCGTCATAGTCGGGGGTAAGCGTCCCTGGACACAGATTCTTCGTCAAGTCGCACCAGTACCCGTCGGCGCACACCCAGATCTCGAAGAGAGTCGGCTCGTGCTGCTGAATAGGGCCGTTTCCCGTTGCCGTGAACGTACGGATATTTGTGCCCGACCAGACGAGCGCGAATCCACGCGCCATCTCGATCTTCCCCTGGAATCCGACTCCCTGAGCGTGCACGTGTCCTTCCCACATCGCGCCGACTTCGCTCTCGGTCATTCCGGCGGCGAGCCGCTCTTGCACGTGCTCGAGCGCGAGGGCAGCGAGTTCATTGGCGAGGCGCATGCGCTCGATCTCCTGGCCCGTCTTGATCATTCGAGCACCCGCGAGGAGCCGGCTGGCATCGACGGCGTTCGGAAACATCTCGAAGTACCCCTGCGTGAACACTGTCGGCTCGCCAACCATTCGGTCGACTCCTTGCGTTCCCTGTGACAGCTCGAGCCCGATCCTTCCGGTCAGACCGCGTTGACGGAGAACATCGAGGGCGAGCTCTGCTGAGCGCGCACCCGGCGGGCGTGGATCGTCCGGGTGGTAGCTCGCAAACGGCCTGATATCAGATGTCCAGGCAACCCCCGCCGCCTCCTCGGCCTGGGGTTCGATCACACACAACGCCGGCTCGCCCTCGCGCGGAACGACAGCAACGTCGTACCCCTTCATGCACCAGTAGTTCGTGAGATAGAGAACGTTGTCTGGCGCGCGGACCACGAGCGCGTCGAGATCCTCCTCGGCCATCAACGCCTGCACTCGAGCGAGTTTCGTGTCGTCCCGCGGCCATCCCATGTCTGCGGCTACCAGCGAATGCGCTCGCGCGCCGGCTCGCCATGCCCTTCCTGCCAGGAGATCACCGGCGTGCGGAGGACACCCACGTTCTCGATCTCTGCTTCCATCACGTCGCCGGGCTTCAGGTAGAGGGACGCCGCATCCGGAGAGAAGCCCGCAACGCCCGACACGGTTCCCGTTGAGAGCACATCACCAGCCGAGTAGCCGAGAGGCGAGTAATGGGAGATGATCTCAGGGATCTTCACCGACATGTTTCCCGAGTGCGACTGCTGTCGCGCTTCACCGTTGACTCGCAACTCCATCTTCAGATCGTGCGGATCGGAGATCTCGTCGGGCGTCACGATCCACGGCCCCAGCGGACAGAACGTATCGATCGCCTTGCAGAACGAGAACACGCCTGAGCGCATCTCGCGCCGTTGAATGTCGCGAGCCGTGATGTCGTTGAAGATCACGTAGCCGCCGATGTAGTCGGCCGCCTCTTCAGGCCCAAAGAACTTGCCGGACTTCTTGATGATCACGGCGAGCTCCAGCTCGTAGTCGAGCTCGTCGGTGAGATGCTCGGGATAGATGAGCGGCTCATCCGGCCCGACGATCGCGTCGACGTTCTGGAAGAAGACAATCCAGGGCGCAATCTCATGCGACCAGTCGACCTGCTTTGAGTCGTCCTCGTGCTCGCGGAAATTGCCCGCTGTGTGGAAAAACTTCCTCGGGATGATCGGGGCCTTGACGACAGCATCAGCCAGGGAGACGACCTCGCCGGTTCGCGCCGCGCTCATGCCGCCTTCGTAGTACGCAAGCATCGTGGGCGCGTCGAGAACATGAATGCTCTCCTCCTCGAGAACGCCCGGCTTCGGCGCCCCCACATGCTCAAACGTGACGAGTTTCATTCACTTGCCTCCTGTAGCACCACAAACGTTGAGGGCCGCGAGCGCGTAGACCGTGGCCGTCCGCACGAGCCCATCGATATCGAGATTCTCTCCTCTGGCGGTGTCCATGAGCCCCGTCGACGTTCCATAGTTCACCGTTGCAATCCCGTAGCGGCTCAGCACCGACGCGTCCGAGAACCAGCGCGTGACATCTCTCTCGGGTGGAGCATCGAACACAGTCTCATGAGCGGCGTCGATTGCAGCCACGAGCGGGTGGTCTTCCTGAATCTCCGCTCCGGGTGCAGTGACATAGATCTCGGCCTCCAGACCAAAATCTGGATACCTCTCGGTTAGGTCTCGAACCATGTCCATGATCTGGGTGCGGGCCGTTGCCATCGGCTTTGTGGGTGGCACGCGAACATCGAGGAACAGATCTGTTCGATGTGGTGTCCGGGAGACACGCCAACCGAAGCCTCCGTTGATCGCCCCAACGTTGACGATCGCAGGACGGCCGCGATAGCTGTTTTCCGGGTCTTCCTCCCAGCCTGGAATCCACTCCTGCACTGCGCCGAGCACCTCGTGCATGCGAACTATCGAGTTGAGATGCTTCTTGTTCTCGCTGAACGCGGTGTGAATGAAGTTGCCCTGCGTCGAGATGCGCAGCCAGAGCGAGCCGAAGTGCCCAAGCACGACCTTTCCCTCAGTCGGCTCGCCGAGGATGCACATGTCTGCGACTCCTCCATGGGAGACGAGATAGCGGGAGCCGGCGGCATAGCCTCGGTACTCCGGCCCCTGCGCGTCGCCCCACTGCGTCTTCTCGATCTCACCGCAGACCGCGGCAACCATCACATCGCCCTTCAGCGTGATGCCGGCGTCTGCGAGCATGCGTATCGCCTCGACGTAGCAGGCAAGGGCGCCCTTCATGTTTGAGATGCCAAGCCCATACAGGCGATCGTCTTCTACGAACGCGCTCGGCTGGAACCCGGGAACGTCCGCCAACCACGACTCGCGGCCCGAGTACGACGTGTCCATGTGCCCGTTGAACATCAGGCTCGGACCGCCGCCCGCACCCGGTCGGATCCCAAGCACATTGGCGCGGCCTTCCTCGACCTGCTGCCACTGGGTGCGCAGTCCCAGCTCACCGAACGTGCTCGCCATCAGCTCCGCCATCTGCTGCTCGCTGCCCGTGAAGCTCGGAACGTTGATCGCCTGACTCGCCCAGCGAACGAGCCGGTCCCGATCAACCGCCCCTCGTATCTCGTCGATGTAGCCGGCCACGTCGCGTCGCCCTACGAGGGAGCTCCGATGCTTCCGAGCGTGCGCTCGATCACTTCGAGGTAGCCAGGAAAGTCGAACTCCGGAAGCTCTGCGGCAGCCGGGAAGTGACCGTCGTAGAGCGGGAAGTAGCCGCCGGGCGGCGAGGGGTTCAGCACGACCGTCGTCAGCCCGGCGTCGTGGTAGGCCTCGATGCGCGAGCGGGCGTGGTCGGGATCACCGCTGATCGTGATCGCGTCGGCCAACTCGACAGGCACCGCCGCGACGGCATCCTCGAGACGCGCGGCCGAGACAAGCTCGGCGACCTCGGCGCGCTCCCCGGCGAAGCCGGCCTGCGCGATGCTCTCGGCGTATGCGGGCGCCGATTTCGTTGCCGTCGAGAACATCATCGCCTGGCCCCGGGCCAACGAGACGCCCGACGCGTCCTCGCTGATGACCGACGGGAACCCGCAAGCGATGTCGAAGCCATCGAGCGTGCGCCCGGCCCGCTCGGCGCCGAGCTCGAGATTGGGCACCACGACGTTGCGCACGTACTCCTCGGAGTAGACGTAGCCGAGTATGCCGTCGGCGAGCTCACCTGCGAGCTGGAGCATCCTTGGACCGATCGCCGCCACGTAGAGCGGCACGGGCTTGTCGGGCGGCGGGAGATCGATGTGGAACCCACGGATCGAGAAGTAGTCGCCCTCATGCGTGACGGTCTCTCCGTCGAGCGCCTGCCTAAGAATCGTCAGGTACTCCCGCATCGCACCGAGCGGCTTGCCATAGCTGCGGCCGTGCCAGCTCTCGACGTAGGACCGCGACTGCAGCCCGAGGCCGAGCCGCAGACGTCCCTTCGAGAGCTGCTGCAGGGAGGCTGCCGTCAGCGCTGTTGTCGCCGGGGAGCGGCTCCAGAGCCCCAGGATGCCGGTGCCGATCGCTATCCGCTCCGTCCGGGCCGCAATCGCTGCCGCGGGGGTGACCACGTCTCCGAAGGTGATCTCCGAGAGCCACGCGCTGCCGAACCCGTTGGCCTCGGCCTGCTCTGCGTAGCCGAGCGCCAACTCGATCGGCAGCGCCTGCAGGTAGATGCCTGGCGCGTTGCTCATCGATCGACTCCCGGGTAGCTCGCGCTCATGAGCGAACGTGTCCCAGCACCTTGCGGCCGAACAGCTCGAGCTGGCTGAGGCGATTCTCGCCCCACAGCTCGAGCATCACATGGGTGCAGCCCGCCGCTCGATATTCCTCTATGGCTGCGATGCAGTCCTCCGGCGTGCCGGCAATCGGCTTGCATTTGTCGAGGATCTCGTCGGTCACGAGCTCCTTGGCAGCGAGTCGACCGCCTTGCTCCATGGCCTCGGCGATCGGGCGAATCTCCTCGGGCGAGAGGCCCGCGAGGTCGAGGAGCGTGTCAGCCGAGGCCTGGATGTTCTGGACCTTGTTGGCCAGATACATTCCGGCGATCTCGCGAGCGCCGTCGCGACCGCGCTCGCGGTCCTCGTCGATCGACGCAACGATCGTGCAGCCGATGTCGATCGCGTCAGGATCACGACCGCTCTTGGCGGCGCCCTCCGCGAGCCGCTCCCGCGCGTAGCGCACGAACGCCGGCGTCGTGATGCTCGGGGTCAGCAGTCCGTCGGCGTGCTCGCCCGCCGAGCGTTGAATGCGAGGCAGCGTCCCGGCGACGTACAGGGGCACCGAGCCCCTGGGTGTTTCGGCGTCATCACGCAGGGCGGGAACATGAGCGCTGAACTCCTTGCCCTCAAACTCGACCTCGTCGCCATCGAGGATCTGCCGCACGATCTGAAGTGCCTCAACGACAGCCGTTCGCGGACGCGCGTCGTCGCCGATGCCCGCGTGTTTCATGAAGATCTTCGAGACGCCGAGCCCGAGCAGAAAGCGCCCCGGCCCCGCGAGCTCCTGCGTAACGCGAGCCTCCATCGCAATCTGCACTGGATGACGCGTGTATGGCGAGATGATGCCCCATCCAATGCTCAGCCTCTCGGTCTCATGGGCGATCAGGGCTGAAAGCGCAGTCAAGCTCCGTGCCTCCATGGAGTGCTTGCGCCACCATGGGTAGGCCTCAGCTAGCCAGATGGTGTCGAAGCCATGCTCCTCCATGGCACCTGCATGGGCCAGGATTTCGGCCACCGGCTCCATGGTCAGCTGCATAACGCCGACACGAAATGGCGGGCTCACGAGGCCTCGCTACGGCTCGTGGGTATCCGCACGAGGCACACCCGCAGCACGCTAACCCGCTGCGCGGGCCTGAACGCGCTCGTCGAGCGCAGTGAGGACCTGCTCGACCTGCTGATTGACGATGGGTTGCAGCACCCGCTGCCCCATGCCACCGATCTGACCCAGAACCTGAACATCGGCCGCCCAGTCCATCGAGGTTCCGTCACCGTCGGGCGCGAGGTCGAATGACGTCTCCATCGAGATGACAGCGCCGACGCCCTTGCCGGTCGCCTTGAGCGCGGCTCGCTCGATCGGGCGCTCCTCGATCTTCTCGAAGCTAAACTTGAGCTTGAGCCGGCCGAGGCCAAGAGGCACCTTCACGGTCGCAGTCCAGTTGCGTTCATCCTGAATGTCGAACGTGTCGACCCCGGGAAGCAACGTCGCGAGCTCGGCGGGATCGTTCAGCACGTCCCAGACGCCCTGGGGGTCTGAGCTGAACCTCCGGGTCCCTGAAACATTCATGTACTCACCCTCACGATGCGGAATCCACGTGGACGAGCGAACGCGACGCCTCGGGATCCCGGAGCATGCTCCAGACTCGCTCCGACGGATTGTGTGAGTCAGTGACGAGGGCTCCACCCGCGCTGGCAAGCGCGCTTTGAATCGCCGAGCACACACAGTGGATTCCGCCTCCGCCGCCCTCTCCCATTCCCTTTGTTCCGAGCGGCGTGAACGGTGAGGGGCTCTCGATCGAGCCGCTCTTGATCGGCGGCATGTCGAGCGCGTGAGGAACGTGGTAATCGTAGAAATTCGCCGTCATGAGCTGGCCGTCGCCGTCGTACTTGAACGTCTCCCACAAGGCCGCGCCGATGGCATGCGCGGTAGCGCCATGCACTTGCCCCTCGACGATCTGGGGATTGATTCGAGTGCCGCAGTCGTCCACCGCGGCGTAGTCGACGATCTCCACCTCTCCCGTCTCCGGATCGACCTCGACCACGCAGGCGTGGATCTGCGTCGCATAGGTGAGCGTGAGGTTTCCGTACTTCGTCTCCATATCCGGGATATCGAAGGGAGGCCGATACACGTAACGGGCGTTCAGGGTGATGTCCTCGGTCTCTGGCGGCAGCCCGGCGTTGTTCGCGTTGATGATCGCGCCAAGCGCCATGAACGGAAGCGCGGCCTCGGGGTTGTCGGCGCGCGTCGCCATTCCCTCGGCGAGCACGATTCCATCCGGTGTCGTTCCGAGCACGGCGGCGGCTAGCCGTCGCATCTGATCGGCGAGGTCGTCGGCGGCGCCTTTGACCGCGCTCAGACCCGTGACCGCGAACTGGCTGGCGTAGGTACCCGAAAACCCGGCATGGGAGTTCCAGTAGCTGTCGTGGCCGGGACGCACCGTGACCATGTCCGGAGCGCAACCGATCGTGTCGGCTACGACCTGCGATGCGGTTGTTTCATGGCCTTGGCCCTGCGGAGTCGTCCCAAGTGTCACAACGACTTCTCCGAATATGTCGAGCTTGACCATCGCCACCTCGTTGTTCCCGGAGAACTGCAACTCCGGATTGAGCAGGCGTGCCTGTGCGAAGTTGTTGGTGCCAGAATCGAGCGTCGAGCCGATTCCAAGACCGAGCAGCTTTCCGCGCGCGGCAGCAGCCTCTCGACGCGCATCGATCGTGTCCGCGCCGACCAGGTCAAGCGCGATATCCAGGCAGCGCTCGTAGTCGCCAGAGTCGTAGACGCAGCCGTTCGGCGTCGTGTACGGCATCTCGTCGGTCT
>JAUXJK010000080.1 GCA_030624785.1 Actinomycetes bacterium | reverse complement strand
TGACCCTGGCCGAAGGCACCCTCTTGGTCATCGCGACGGTATTCGTTGTTGGTACCGTGACCCTCGTCGGTTCGGGTATTCAGGGAACGTCGCTGACATTGCCGTTCGCCTCCAGCATCGAGCAGGCGTTCGGGCGAGAAGACAAGGCCGTGTCAGCCCAGTCGCGAGTCAGTCAGTGGCGGGCGGCGCCGGACGTTTTCCGCGAGCGACCATTGGCCGGCTCGGGATTGGGCACGACCTACCAGTTTTACGACCCTGGGCCAAAGGAGTTCGTCCGGAGCAATCTGACGCACAACATCGGTTTGGACTTGCTCATTCGCACGGGTGCGATTGGTCTTGCGCTGTTCGGTCTTGCGCTCCTCACGTCGCTATGGGCCGGCATCCGAGCGTGGCGTAGTGTGCCCGACCCAGTGCTTGCAGCGATTGGACTTGCATGTGCAGCCATCATCGCTGGTCTGGTCGCGAAGGGAATGGTCGAGTCATTGTTCGAGAAGTACAGGCTGGTTGCACTGATGGGACTGCTGGTGGGCGTTGGTTTGGCTGCCTTGTCTCGTGACCTCGTCCAGCGGTCTGCGAAGACCGAGGGCGGGGATGGTGCGCGGGCTTGACGTTTGGCGAGATGATCGATGCGGTTCGGCGATTCTGGATCGTCGCGGTCGCGGTTTTGCTCGTGGCACTCGTGCTTGCTGGCGCTGCCGCGACCTTGCCCGAGCCGAAGTACGAGGCGACAGCGACGTTGCTGGCTCAACCCGATACCGACCGGGTTGACTTCGCGGCGATTGAAGCCGTTCGATTTCTTCTCCCGTCGCTTGCCGAGCTGGTCTCGACAAATACGTTTCAAGGTCAGATCGGGGAGCAGCTCGAACCGCCGCTCGTCTCCGATGATGTCGAGACCACGGCCGAGTTCGAGCCTGGAACCGGCATCCTGCGGATTACGGCGATCGACACGACTCCTATCGGTGCACAACGCGCCGCTCAGGTCGCATCAATCCTGCTCGGACAGCAGCAGCTCTCTGACAGTGTCGAGATGACGGTGCTCGATCCACCAGAGTTGCCAAAGGAGCCGGCCGGGCCGAGCCGGTTGGCCTACCTCGCGGGTGGCCTGATTCTCGGCGCGTTCGGTGGAATTCTTGCTGCGATCGCGCTCGCTGCTGCGGCCCGCGCTCGGGAGCAGACCTCGACCGCTGGGCCAACACCCGACGTCAGGCCCGGAACTGCTCCTACACCTCAACCGGCGATCGAGGGTCAGTCCGAGGGCCGCACACTCACTGAAGCCGCGGGCATATCCGCTTCAGATGGGCCATCCACGCAAGAGCCCAAGCCGGATCAGACAGACACCGAGAGTGATACGCCGAAATTCGCTGAGCTCATCGGCGTTTCCGCAGAGATCCGAGCCACGATCGACGAGCTCCAACTGGATCTACTCGGCCTGATTCCAATCAAGGGTGCTTCAACCGCATCAGCGTCTAATGGCTCAAACGATTTCGACAGTGCATTCAGGGACCTCGGCGACCGGCTAGCTCGGGAGGGTGCCGAACACCTACGCGTGCTCGTGACCTCCGCCAGAGCAGGCGCGGGGCGCACAACAGTCGCGGCCAATGTCGCGTGGGCGCTCGGCACTGGCGGACGGTCGGTGTTGGCGGTCGACGGTGATGTCGAGGAGCCCACGCTCCATCGCTTCCTTCGAGTGAGCAACGCTCATGGTCTTAGCGAGCTGTCGACAGCAGGGCTTGCCAGCGTTGTCCAGCGCTCGTCGCTGCCGAATCTGGCGGTGGTCACTGCGGGAACGCAGCGTGACCTTGGTGGGACTAGCCTCGAAGAGGCCATGCCGCGACTGTTTGCGGAAGCCGATGAAGACGTCGTGCTCATTGATGGGCCAGCGCTTCTCTCTTCCCCGGACAGCGGGGGTGCCTGGCGTGCGACGAGCGCAGCCGTAGTGGTGGTTGACGCCACCGACGCGCGATCGAGTACCGACCTGGCTCGCTGCGTGAACGAGCTTGCGAACCTCGACGTCGAGGTTCTGGGCGTCGTTGTCAATAGGGCCTCACAAGGGGGTATGTAGACAGGATGTTCGGACTGGTTGACGGCCACTCAAGGCCGACCTATGGTGCAACTAACGAAGGCGCGGCCTCTGTGGCGCCGACAATGTCCGACGTCCGTCGGGAACCCGTCGGGCCAGGACCTGCAATAACGGAGGAATGCAGAATGCACGAATCGGCTCGCGTACGACGGTTTGCCTGCTATTTGGGCGCATTGATCGTGGCGGCCGTTCTCGCGTTTCCGATCTCAGCTGCCTCGAGTGCGCAGGAGGCATCGAATCTTGGGACGAGCACGTCAACAGCGTTGTTTTCATTCAAAGACGTAGGATGGCTCGCGCTGGGATCCGTAATCGCGGTCGGCGTGGGAGTCGCAGTGCAACGGGCTGTACGAGAGCCGTCGTAGGGAGACCTTGGCGTTACAAGCCAAAGATCAAGGAGTACTGAGGAGCACGGTTCACGACCCGGCCGCGACTACCTCGACCTTTGGGTCGGACTTAACGACCCATATTGAGCCGCTTGCTAGGAAACATCAGCGGCGTCGGCGCGGAGTGTCCTGGCCGCTCGCAACGCTCACCCTCGACGCAGTGGCGCTTACGGTTGCGCTGGTGCTCAGTGAGTTCACCGGGCCGCGCGCTGGACAAACCGCGGCTCCCGTCGCGTGGGTACCGCTTTTCGCCATCATCGTCGTGGGACTGCTCATGTTGCGCGGCGCCTACCGGCAGCCGCTTCGGCTCCAGATTCTCGATACGTTCCGCGGCGTCGCTATCGCTGCTGGGCTCGCAGCAGTCTTGGTGATCGCTATGCGCGTGCTCGTCGAGGACAATCCGACATCGGCAACCGAAACTCTTCGCCAGGCCGCGTTTGCAACAGCGTTTCTCGCCGGCTCCAGAGCCGGTTTTCTGTGGGCACAAGCTCGAGGGCGGCGTCAGGGTCGGGCAGCACGTCGCACGCTGGTTGTCGGAGCTGGCCACGTAGGCGCGCACACGGTGCGCAGGCTTCTGGATCGTCCCGAGTTTGGGCTGCGCCCAATCGGCTACCTCGACAAAGATCCGCTGAACCGCGAGGAACTCGAGGGTCTTCCCGTGCTTGGTGCGAGTTGGGACCTAGAGTCTGTCATCGAATCGCACGACGTCGAGCATGTCATTTTCGCGTTTTCGACGGCGCCCCATAGCGTGATGCTCAGGCTTGTCCAGCGTTGCGAGGAGCTCGATCTGCCGGTATCGCTGGTACCGCGATTGTTCGAGAAGGTGACCGGCCGTATCCGTGTTGAACACCTCGGCGGGCTGCCTCTTCTTGAGGTACGGCGACCCGATCCACACGGCTGGGAGTTCGCGGTCAAGTACGCACTCGATCGGTTGGCCGCGTTCCTGCTCACGCTGATTGCATTGCCGATCATGCTGATTCTGGCCGGGGCGGTTGCAGTTTCGATGGGCAGGCCCGTGCTCTATCGACAGGTTCGAGTTGGGCGAGATGGCCGGCCGTTTGAAATGCTGAAGTTTCGTTCGATGCGTCCATTCGTTGATGGCGACGGCGGTACTGATCCGGTAGCAGTCGACGGACTCGGCCCCGGCGGCGTCGAAGGGGCGGATCGGCGCACCGCTGTGGGTGGTTTTCTTCGTAAGACATCGCTTGATGAGCTTCCGCAGCTCATCAACGTTCTTCGAGGAGACATGAGCATCATCGGCCCGCGCCCCGAGAGACCAGAGTTCGTAGAGGTCTTCGGCGAGCAGATTCACCGCTACGGCGAACGACATCGCGTAAAGGCCGGTATTACGGGCTGGGCCCAGGTGCACGGGCTGCGGGGCAAGACCTCGATGTCGGATCGCGTCGAGTGGGACAACTACTACATCGAGAACTTCTCACTGTGGCTCGATTTCAAGATATTGCTGCTGACGCTGGCCGCGATCGTGCGGCCCGCTAGCTCCGTCGAATAGAAGCAGTATTTGCGCCTGGCGAAGGGCCTGTGGCCTTAGCGGGCGGCCCGACGCTCGCGAAAGAGCCGCCACTCTTCGGCCCAGAAGAACCTTCGCACGATCGGCCAGCGCACGATGAGCGCCAGCATGCATCGCACGGAGTCGATAGGGGAGAGTGGGGCGCCCATCACAACGCTTGCCTGTTTGAAGAAAAGATTGACGCTCTCGAGGTATGCGATCTCGGGAAGCTTGCGATTGAAGAGCTTGTCGGCCTGCGCCCCGTGCAGCGCTTTCGACGCCTGCTCATTGTGCACGCGTCGATACTGGAGTCTCGCTGGAAGTTGCAGACAACGCCCTCGTAGCACGACGGCTGCAAGGGTCACCCGATCCCATCCCTGGAAGGCTTCAAACGGCAGCGTGTCGCGGATGACGGCTGTTCGATATACGCCTCCGAACGCGTTGCACATATGTAGCTGGCGGATCAGATCGGTCAATCGGTCCGAGGGGCGCGAGTAGATGAGCTCAAGCGTGTCGTCGGCGTAGGTCTCGTCGACATTCGCAGACGAGTCGGCACGCCAATCCGCCGTGATACCGGCTGTTGTCGCGAATACGAGTACGAGGTTCCCGTCCGTGGCGTGCGCGTGCATGCATTCCTGAACGAATGTCGGAGCTATCGCATCGTCGGCCGCGACGAAACACATGAACTCGCCGCGGCAGGACGCGAGCGCGGCCTGGTGGTTCTCGCTGAGGCCGCGGTAGCGCGCGGCTCGCGAATAGGTGACCCGCGCGTCTGTCTCCACGTAGCGTGCACAGATCTCCTCGGTCTGGTCTGTAGAGCCCGCGTCCACGATCGTGAGTTCGATGTTGGGGTAGGTCTGCGCCAGAACCGCTTCGATCGATGCCGAGATGTACGCACTGCCGTTATAGACGGGCAGGGCTACGCTGACGAGAGGTTCCGGTGACTCGGGCGGAATACTCATGCTGCGTGCTTGTTATAGCGCCTGTAGACGGGTTGAACAGCTCGGCCGTTCAGATACCCGTCGACTCCATGTTCGAGAGCCTGGTTGTAAACCCCGAGCGCGCCATCAATGGCGGCTAGCGTTTTCTCGATGGCAGCGTAGTCGTGGGAATAGGACGCCACCAAAGATGGAGCGAGGACGCCGCGTTTGATCAACTCTTGCAGGAACAGCGTCCGGAACTCCTGAGACGGCGCACCGTCAGCGTCGCGCGTTGTGTAAAACAGGCAGGCAGGGTGCCCGACAGTTGCAACGTAGGCCTCGACAGCGTGTTTTCGAGCGAGTTCGGTCACGCCTGCGCGCATGGCTTCTCCAATCGTGGCGAGCTTGTCGGTCACGGCGTGCTCGAGATATGCTGTCCAGGTCGCCAGGCCCGCGGCGAGGCCGACGTGCTCAGCGCCGTGGGTGGTCGAGAGGAGAAACACGCGTTCTCGCTGGTGCTTGAGTCCGCCGAGTTCCATCAGCTCGCGGCGGCCGACCAGAGCTGAGAGGGCAAAGCCGTTGGCCATGCCCTTGCCGAATGTTGAGAGATCCGGCGTCACGCCGAATCTGGTTTGTGCGCCGGGAACGTCCCAGCGAAATCCAGTAACACACTCGTCGAAGATCAGAACTGCTCCATGGCGCCTGCACAAGGCTGCGACGGACTCCAGATAGTTGGGCTCGGGTTCCTCGAGTCGGGCGGGTTCGAGAATGACGCATGCGATCTGTTCTGGATGGAGGGCGAAGACCCGCTCGAGCGAATCCCGATCGTTGTATGCGAAACCTACGGTTTCGGTCTTGCAGCTCGCGGGAATACCACCGGATACTGCGGTGGTTGAGATGAACCAGTCGTCGTAGGAGAAGAAGGGGTGCTCACGGCAGAGCGCGACGCGGTCGCGGCCGGTAGCTGCTCGGGCCAGCTTGATAGCGCCCGTATTCGCCGTTGAACCATCCTTGGTGAACTTGACCATGTCGGCGCCGGGGACCAGCCCGACGAACGCTTCGGCAGCTTCGAGTTCGAGCTCCGATGGCCGTGTGAAGTTCGTTCCCTCCGCAGCCGCGCGAGCAACGGCTTCGACAACCGGCTCGAAGCCGTGTCCTAGGGTGACGGCCCTGAGTCCCATGCCCCACTCGACATATTCGTTGTCATCGACGTCCCACACGCGACAGCCGGCACCCCGCCGCAGCACTGGAGCGAGATTCATTGGGAACTGATCCGCACCCTTGGCGTAGGTGTGCGCGCCGCCAGGCACCACGTCGCAAAGCCGCGCGTTCAGCGCCGCCGATCTGGCCATTCTGGGTGAGTCGGGCTCAACGAGTCTCATTGGCGCGGGTTACCTGACCTGCATCGTCCGTCCGCGCGGAGGGCTTGAGGGCTGCGTCGTCGTGAGAAACGTGCCTGTGCCAACGATCCGAGGCGGCCTCAAGAAGGGTCGTTGACAAGACGATATCGAGAGGAGCTTTCAAATCGCCTACTGGAACGGCAGTAGGCTGACGACGAACAGTTCGCCCTATGTCTTACAAGCCAACATGTCTCTGTTTTCTACGCACCGTGCGGTGCGAGAGATCTCCGTCGTGAAGGTCGTTCTATTCTGCGGCGGGTTAGGGTTGCGCATGCGCGAAGCCGGCGGGCAGGTGCCCAAGCCGATGATTCATATTGGCACGCGCCCGATCATCTGGCACGTCATGCGCTATTTCGCTCACTTTGGGCACAAGGAGTTCATCCTCTGCCTCGGCCACAAGGCTGAGGTGATCAAGCAGTACTTCCTGAACTACGACGAGACGCTCTCAAACGATTTCGTGCTCAACGGCGGTGGAAGTAATGTCGAGCTTCTGGGTTCAGACACCCACGACTGGCAGATCACATTCGTTGACACCGGGATCCGCGCGAGCATCGGCGAGCGCCTCAAGGCGGTCGAGTCTCACCTCGGTGAAGATGAGATGTTTCTCGCCAACTACGGCGACGTTCTAACCGACGCTCACCTGCCAACGATGATCGGCAATCTGGAAAACAGCGACAAGCTGGCAAGCATGTTGTGCGTCAGCCCGAACTACACCTTTCACGTGGTGGCGTTGGATGAGTCGCCGCTCGTGCGTGGGATCGAAGACGTCACGTCGGCGAACCTCTGGATCAACGGTGGCTATTTCGTGTTTCGGCGAGCGATCTTCGATCACATCCGTCCCGGTGAGGACCTGGTCGGAAAGCCGTTCGAGCGACTGATCGCCGCTGAGCAGATCATCGGGCATCGGCATGACGGATTCTGGGCGCCCATGGACACGCTCAAGGACAAGAATGTTTTGGAGGATCTGCTCGAGTCGGGTGAGGCTCCGTGGCGCGTCTGGGCTTCAGACCCCGCCTCGGCATAGCGAACGTGGCCTCGACATTTCGTATCCCCGACGTTGGCGATCGGCCACTTCGCGTCCTTGCAATCGGTTGTCATGGCGACGACATCGAGATCGGGTGCGGCGGCACAATCCTGTCGTTGCTCGACGCTCGACGCGTTGATGTCACGTGGGTCGTGCTCGGGGCGGCAGACCGCGAGCGGGCTCAGGAAGCAGGGGCATCAGCTGCTGCTTTTCTGTCGGGTAGCACCAACAGGGTTGTGCTCGGAGCATTCCGCGATGCCTACATGCCATACGAGGGCTCCGCCATCAAAGATTTCTTCGCGGGTCTTCCGGATCTGGTCGATCCCGACCTGATCTTTACCCACTATCGGCACGATCTTCATCAGGATCATCGCCAGGCAAACGAACTGACCTGGCAGACGTTCCGAGCGCACTCAATCCTCGAATATGAGGTGCCAAAGTGGGACGGGGATCTCGGCAGCCCGAACGTCTATGCGCCGTTGGCACGCGACGTGGCGAAGCGCAAGATCGATCTGCTGATGGAGCATTTCCGTACCCAGCGCGAGAAGGACTGGTTCAGTCCCGAAGTGTTTGAAGCCCTGATGCGGCTCCGGGCAATGGAGTGTCGCGCGCCTGAGGGTGCGGCCGAGGCGTTCTACGCCCATAAGTTAACCCTCGACTTGACGTAGAGACTATACCCTCAACTCGAGGTTTAGAGCTGAGTCTGCCCAACGAGTCTGCTCGTGGCTCAGGCGTGCACGTGCAGCAGGCCAAGATCGTGGAGTTCCCGCCCCGCGTACGCGATCAACTCCCAGTGGAGTTCGGCGCGTTGCGCGATATCAAAGACGTCGTGCCTTCCGTCTGCGAGATTGAGCACCCAGAGCCGGGCTCGCTCCAGGCTCT
>JAUXJK010000011.1 GCA_030624785.1 Actinomycetes bacterium | reverse complement strand
GCTGCAGTTCGTAGAGCGGGTAGTAGATCTTTGAGCTAAACAGCAGGATCTCAGCGAGGATTTGGCCGGCGACGAAGACGACGACGGCCGTGCCGATTCGCACGGAACGGCGTACTCGATTGTGCTGGGCCGGGTCGATCAGCACCGTCCAGATAAGCAGACCGGCGATCAGGTATGAGATGTGCTCGAGGTCGTGGAGGACTCCGTCTCGGATCGCTCTCTGATAGAGGGATGGCACATGCCAGAAGGCGAATACCGCGCACCAGATCACGATCGCGACTGCTGGTTTCACAAGGAATCCAAGCGCGTTGCGAACCCAAGAGTTTCGGGCGATCGGGCCGAGGATCGCCGCAGGCAGAATGAAAAAGAGCAGTGGCCCGCGGACGGCGAGCAAAAGCAGCGCCGGTCCGAGATCGACCAGCGCCATGTGCTGGAGCATGTGCGCAGAGAGCAGATACTCCTCACCGATCGGATCGAGCGGCGATGCCAGAGCAAGCACGATCACGGTGAGCCCGGCGACGAACAGAACCAGTCTGTCCCAGCTAGCGAGATCCGAGCGGCCTCGTCGACGTAGTCTCCACATGCCATGGATGAAGAGAGCAAGTGCCAGACCCGTCATGGCGAGAACCAACGGAGGCAATGACCATGGGAAGTAGCGGCCCTCGCCATCGAAGGGATGGTGGGCGGCCGCAGGGCTCGCGAGAAGTAGTCCGCCAGCTGCCGTCACGAGTATGACGGCGGCGAGTCGTTTCACGCGTTTGCCTTGGCCAGCAACCAGAGAGCGAAGCTTGTCAGGCCGACCATGATCACGAGCATGCCGAGTTGCGAGCGGGTGGCGAGTTTCGGGTCCTTCCACAACTCGAGAGCGCGATCGTGCGCTACGACGAGCGCTGCAACATGGCCGGCCACCACGACTGAGACCTGGAGATACCACGTGTTCGTCGCGCCGAGCAAACCGAAGTTGATGCCGGTGGACGATGTTCCGAAGATGTCCCATTGGCGGCCGAGCGGATCGGACACGAGGGCGGCAATGCTCTGACCCTCGATCAGAAGCAGGGTGATGAAATGGGCGCCGAGATATGCGACTCCGATGGGTACGAGCGACGGAGCAAAGCTGCGTGCGATCTCGCTTCCGCTCATCTGTGTGTCGCTCTCGCGCGTGACGTAGCGGATGACCTCGACGCCGGTTCGAAAAAACGCCCAGATGATGGCAATCATTCCAACGAGTCCGAGGCTGTCGGCCAGCAGTCGCGCTCCCGTATCGCCGAACACTCCATCGAACGCGGCTTCGAGTTCGGGTCCGATTCGCAACCAGACGGGGCCTTCTTGGAGACCGTCGAAGGAAACGCTGCCGATCATGATCGCGACGAACAGCACTAGCCCGCGCGATGGCTCGTACGTGGCGAGCCCGGACAGTGGCCAGCGCAAGCAGATGCGTCCGTCGCGACGTTCGAATGGTGCCATCTGTGAGATCAAGTTGAAGTAGACGGAGAACGTCTCACCGCGGCGCATCCAGGCCTCGACGCCATACACGGCCATGCCGAGAAGGGCCGCGCAGGTGTAGACAAGCGTGGCGGCGGCGACATTTCGCGGTAGCTCTCCGTTCTGCGCGATGAGTTCGAGCCAGGCGAACGCGAACAGGCCGATGGTCGCAGGAAGCATTCCGAGGTCGTTCGAGTACGGAAGTGGTTCCGGTGTTGGGCCTCCGAGCACTTTTCCGAGCAACCAGCCCGTTCCGCGACCGAGCGCACGCCAGGGATTGAGTGCAGCGAACACATCGCCGAACAGGATGCTCGCTGGTACGAGTCCGAGCCAGAAGATGATGTAGACAAAGATTGGAGCGAAATTTCCAGTCGGAATCTGGGTTCCCGCGAATCCGCTCCAGATCGTGACACCGAGTAGGAACACTCCGGCAGCGCCGAGCAAGATCGAGACGGCTCGACTCGTTACGAGACTGTTCAGCCCCGTCGGTATCCGATGGACCGCTGAGCCAGCGAGCTTCGGTTCCTTCCATAGCGCGCCGAGCGCGACGAATGAGATGACGAGGACGACTGCCGCGACCCAGCTGAACAGCCAGACTGGAATGGGCAGGTCGGCTCGCCCGCCTAGGCCGTGCGCCTGTGCTGCTCCCGCTGTGGCAAGCGCTGCCCCTCCGACGAGGCCGGCGACGGCAAGGATCGCCCTACGGCGGCGCCCTGCGGAATGAAGTGAGCCGCGCCGCGTCATCTCCAGTGATGCTAGCCCGGCCTCTTCGATTGCGTGTTGCAAGCCGATCCTCTGTCGCTCCAATCCACGGTCGTGAGCAGATCCCTCGAACGAGTTGGGAACCGTTGGCCCTGCGAGTCCGTCAAAGCAGCGAACCACGACATCTGTGGCCAAAGGAACAGGACGAGGAGGGAACGACATGAAACGACGTACTGCACTAACGATCGGACTCGCGGCTCTCGTCGCGGCTACGTCGGTAGGCGTGCTCGCGACGAGAGCCGTCGACGGCGGACGGCCCGACCTTCCAATCGGCGGAAGCTTGCCGGAAAACTCGGGCGAGCGACTGACCTTCATCGACATAGCCGACTCGACGATTCGTGAACGCGCCGGCGAGGGCCTGCTGGCGTCGTTTACATCATGCGGTGACCTGCTCGACTCTGTCCGGGCAGAAGCGGCTCGTCATGTCGGGCCCTGGGGCTGGGACGGTGCCGCATACGGCAACGATCTCGCCTTTGGACGAGGTATTGCCGTCGACGAAGCGGTGAGCCTCGAGGCGCCAGCGCCGGCCGAGGAACCGGCCCCCGCGGCACCGGCTCCTGCCCCGGCCACGGCTGCGGCCGACAGCGTGGGCACGCTCGCCGAGCAGTCAGGTGTCGACTTCTCTGTCACGAACGTGCAGGAGCGCGGCATCGACGAGCCCGATCTCGTCAAGACGGACGGCAAGACCATCTACGTCGTCGCTGAGAGCTCGATCTATGCGGTCGATGCCAGCGGCGAGCAGCCACAGATTCTCTCCAGGCTCGATCTGGACGCCTGGGGCGCTCAGCTGCTCCTCCACGGCGATCGTCTGCTCGTTATTGGGCAGGGCGGGTTCGAGTTGCCGATATCGAGCGAGGCCAGCCTTGAAGAGATAGCTCCGTACGGCGGCGGCGGTACGACTCTCACCCTCGTCGACGTATCGCGACCGGCGGCGATGACCGTGCTCGAGACGCTCAACGCCGAAGGCGCCTACATCACGGCGCGCCTAACCGGGCAGAGCGTGCGCCTCGTCACATCATCATTTCCTGAGCCTCTTCCCTTCGTGTATCCGCAGGAAGAGGGCTTCGTTCCGGAGCTCGCGGCATCGCTCGAGAATCAGCGCATCGTCGCACGTTCAAGTGCCGGTGACTGGCTACCCGAGTACGTCCGGCACGATCGAGTGAGCGGCGCGAGCGAGAGCGGGCTTCTCGTCGGCTGCTCAAGTGTGCGACTGCCGAGCACAGAGCCGGGAATCGGCATGTTGAGCGTTCTTACGATCGATCCGACCAAGGGGCTCTCCCCGGTGGACTCGGACGGCATCATGACGAGCGCACGGACGGTGTATGCGTCCGCGGATGGTCTCTACGTTGCAACTCCCGTGTGGTCGACCAAGTCCGAGCGCGGCGACGAGTTCCTGTTCAATGGCCGTGAGAACACGCTCATTCATCGATTCAATATCGCTGAGGCATTCGAGACCTCCTATCGAGGCAGCGGCGAGGTGCGAGGTAGTCTGCTCAACCAGTTCTCGATGTCTGAGCACGATGGGTACCTGCGCGTGGCCACGACGGATCACTCTCAGCAGGAGAGCTTTGTCACGGTGCTCGATACGCGAGGAGACGAACTCCCCACCGTCGGACGCGTCGGCGACCTCGGGCTCGGGGAGCAGATCTACGCAGTCCGGTTCCTAGGCGAGACGGGCTATGTCGTGACGTTCCGACAGACTGATCCCCTCTACACGATCGATCTGTCTAATCCCGAGAAGCCAAAGGTGCTCGGTGAGCTCAAGATCAATGGCTACTCAGCGTATCTTCATCCGATCGAGGATGGTCTCTTGCTTGGCATCGGGCAGGACGCAGACAGCAACGGCCGGATCAAGGGAACGCAGATCTCGCTCTTCGACGTCTCAAACCCCGAAGACCCGATCCGATTGCATCAGGCTCGCATCGGCCAAGGCGCATCATCTGAGGCCGAGTACGACCACCACGCATTCCTGTGGTGGGGATCGTTGAACATGGCCGTGCTGCCGGTAAGCGCCTACCACTTCGATGAGCGCACTGGCCAGGAGGAATGGTTCTCAGGGGCCGTCGGCGCCGAGGTAGATCGCGAGCACGGCATCACCTCGATCGGCACGCTTCAGCATCCACGAGGCAGTCAGATTCGTCGCTCGCTCGTGATCGGAGACACGCTCTACACCGTCTCTGATCGCGGGGTCAAGGCCAGTGCTCTCGACACGTTCGCTGAGCGTGGCTGGCTACCACTCAACTGATCCAGGGCCAGAACACGTTCGTAACGGGGGCGGCCTATGGTCGCCCCCTCCGCATTCCGGCTGCACTTGGCGCGTCCGTTTGGCGGTTCGATGCCAGAGACGGCCGCTAAGCTGACTCCGTTCTGCAAACCGTCGTGCTGCGGCGCGGCACGTACCTGAAATGGGTGGGTAACCATGGCCGTTGTCGAAAGCGACCCGAAGGCAGCTGAGCGATTGCTCGAGCTCGATCGTGCGCACATCCTGCATTCGTGGTCCGTACAGTCAAAGCTCAACCCACTGCCCGTAGCCGGCGCCGAAGGCCGCTACTTCTGGGACTACGACGGCAAGCGCTACCTCGATTTCTCTTCGCAACTCATCAACGTCAACATCGGGCATCAGCACCCGAAGATGATTGCCGCGATCAAGGAGCAGGCGGACACGCTCTGCACAATCGGCCCTCCAATGGGCAACGACAAGCGCTCCGAGCTCGCGAAACTCGTAGCCGACGTCGCGCCTGGGCACCTCAACCGGGTCTTCTTCACGAACGGCGGAGCGGAGGCCAACGAGAACGCGATCAAGCTTGCGCGCTGGCACACCGGTCGGCACAAGATCATTGCGCGCTATCGGTCCTACCACGGCGCGACGGCCGGGGCGATCTCGCTGACCGGCGACCCACGCCGCTGGCAGGCGGAGCCGGGGCTTCCCGGCATCGTCCGCATGTTCGACCCCTACACGTATCGTTGCCCGGCCGGGCATCCAGATCCCTGCCCTGTGTGTTCAGGCGGGCCACATCTTGAGGAGATCCTCCAGTACGAAGGCCCCGAGCAGGTGGCCGCCGTGATCATGGAGACCGTCGTCGGAACGAACGGCATCATCGTGCCTCCCGACGGCTATCTCCAGTCGATCCGCGAGGTGTGCGACCGGTATGGAATCGTGCTGATCTTCGACGAAGTGATGGCCGGATTCGGCCGAACCGGCGAATGGTTCGCATGCAACCACTGGGACGTGACGCCCGACATCATGACGGTGGCCAAGGGCATCAATTCGGGCTATGTGCCGCTCGGCGCGATGGTCGTCTCGGACAAGATCTCCGATTGGATCAAAGACAGGTTCTTCGCCGGCGGCCTCACGTACTCCGGCCATCCGCTGGCCTGCGCCACAGGCGTGGCATCAATTGAGGCATTCCACGAGGAGAACATCGTCGAGAACGCCGCGAGCGTTGGCGCCTACATGGGCGAACGGCTTTCGGCACTTGCCGACACTCATCCGTCAATCGGCGAGGTACGGGGCAAGGGGATGTTCTGGGGCGTCGAGTTGGTACGCAACCGAGAGACCCGCGAGATGCTCGTGCCGTTCAATGCCGGAGGCGACGCGGCCGAACCAATAGGGCGCATCACGAAGGCGGCAATGGAGCGCGGACTCTCGTTGATGGCTCACTGGAACGTCGTCATCGCAGCGCCGCCGCTCACGATCACGCGCGAAGAGGTCGACGAGGCGATCGGAGTTCTCGACGAGGTTCTCGCGATCGCCGACGAGTATGTAACGACCTAGGTCGCTCTTGCTACCGAGGGAGCTAGCGCTGCTGGCAGTGCTTCGCGCCCTTGAACAGCTTGTTCTCGATCAGGCGCTTTTCGTCTTCGTGCGCCACGTGATCAGGGTTTGAGGCATTGAAGTCGGGTAAACCTTTCGACTCCCAGCGCACGAGTGGAGTTACTCCCGGTCCCTTGACCGTAAGTCGGTAGGCGTCCCCCTGACCCGGCGGGCGCTTCGGGCCCTTGGGATATCCGGCGTAGGGATCGTGGTAGTAGAAGCCGTAACAGAACGTGCCGTCGGGTCGCTGGGCCAGGAACGAGTTCTCGCGCTTCCAGCCCTTTCCGTTCGCCGAGTTGAGCACATCGAGATAGACGTTTCTGCCATATGGGTCCTGTGGGTTTCCGTAGCGCGTCGCACTGAACCCGTGCACATCCTTTCCGCGGTACGTGAGATGACCGAATAGATGGTGATAGCTCCGTGAGCCCCAGAACACCCAGTCGACATATGCCTCGAGCTGCACGAGGTCACCCGTGAAGTGGGAGATATGGAGCTCTTTGGCCCTCTGAGAGTTCTTCCACGGGGTGTAGCCCAGGTTGGGAAGCATCCTCCGCCACTCCTGCAGAACCCAGTAGGAGCCATCCGGAGCCTTGCAGGTCGCGACGACTAGATCGAGCTTCGGGCCGTCATAGCGCTTGCATCGGTCCTTGAACGTCTTCCAGGTAGGCTTGCGATAGGTCTTCCAGCCGCCGGAATAGTCGAGCTTGAACTTCACCTGACCCCGTCTGAGGTTGGCGCGCGTCGAACCGCGAGCATCGACCGCCCCCCAGGCAAGGACGCGCCATTCACGGCCCTTGGCTCGATAGCTGATCAACGCCTGGCCGGCCTTGTTGACTTTGAGTTTGACGCCCTTGGCGTCGCGCGCAAGAATCTCGGTTGCCTGTGCGGGCGCAGCGGCGCCCAGGGCCAGCATTGTGATCGTCGCAATGAAAAGTGTCCGCAGTCGCATCTAGCAAGTCCAATCGGGGTCGCGTTGATCCCCGTATCGCACCCACCAGACTGGGCCAGGTCACTAGATCGAGTTGAACTTGGCCTCAAACCCTGAGATGGGGTACACCCCCTCAGGCACCCGGGCTGTTTTTTGGTTAGCGGAAGGCTGGAATGACGCTTTCGCCGTATACGTCGAGGGTGCGCTCCTGACCATGCGTCATGAGGTAGACGTTCGTCTGATCGACGCCCACGGCTTCGAGCTGTTTGAGCTTCTCAACGTGTTGATCGGGCGTTCCAAGGATGCAAAATCGATCGCACGTCTCGTCGTCGACGAACTCACCGTGTGCGGCGCCCACGCGACTGTGATCCTTGTAGTCGTAGAAATCACGGCGCTTGACGTATTCGAAGAGTGCAGGCGGCAGCTCGGATTGGTCGTAGCGGTTGAGGAGATCCATGACGTGGTTCGAGACCATCGCTGGGAACCAGCGGACCTGTTCGCGTGCCTCCGCCATATCGTCGGACACGTAGGCCGGCGCACAGACGATGGGCTTGAGCAGGCTCGGGTCCCGGCCAGCCTCCTCTGCCCCTTTGCGCGCGATACTCATGATCCAATCGATGATGTCCGGATCGGCGAGCTGGATGATCACTCCATCCGAGACGCGACCCGCGACCGCCAACGCCTTCGGTCCGTACCCGGCCAGGTAGAGGGGGATCTCGGGAAGGTCTTTGGCCCACTCCAGCTGGAGCTCTTGCTCGTTCCAGGTGGCCTTGCGACCGTTCATGAGGTCTTTCATCATCACGCAGGCCTTCTCGTACTCGGCCATGCGAACGGGCTTCATGCCGATAACTCGTCGAGCGGAGTCACCGCGCCCGATTCCCATGACCACGCGGCCGTCGGAGACGTCCTGAAGTGTCGCGTGGGCCGACGCGAGAACGGTCGGGTCGCGTGTTCCAGGGTTCGTCACGCAAAGTCCGACGTTCATCTTCTTTGTTCGGAGAGCCATCATGGTGAGGAGCGGCATGCACTCCTGCCAGAGAATGTGCGAGTCGTATGTCCAGCCGTGGTCGAAGCCGTTGTTTTCCGCGAGCTCGAGAAGCTCAAGCAGTCGGCTCGAGGGCGGGTCGGGGAGGATTGTGACTCCGAAGTTCATGGTTGTTCCTCCTGCGCTGGTGGCTTGGCGGGCGTGCATCTGCAGACCGAACTCTTCGAGAATGTCGCCTTGGGATGGGCTCTAGCCTAGTGGCGAGCTAGCCCCAGCCGAGTTCATCAAGCCGGTCGTCGTCGATGCCAAAGTGGTGCGCGAGCTCGTGAATCACCGTGATACGGATCTCTTCATCAAGCAGCTCGGGATCGTGACCGAAGTCATCCTCGAGCGGCGCCCGGTAGACAGAGATTTTGTCAGGCAGCGCGCCTGCGTAGCCCGAGGTGCGTTCGGTGAGCGGCACACCCATGTAGTAGCCGTAGACGTGCCGGTCTCCGGCGTGTTCTTCCTCGACCACGATCTGAACGTTGGAGATCGCCTCCAGGAGTTGTTCAGGAAGCGACTCAAGTGCGCGCTCGACCACCTCTTCGAAGTGGCGCAGCGGGTCGCCCGCTTCCCGGTTCACCGGATGATCAGCGTGAGAAGAGCCTTCTGCGCATGGAGACGATTCTCGGCCTGGTCCCACACTGCTGATCGCTCTCCGTAGAGCACGTCTTCGGTCACCTCTTCACCTACGTGGGCTGGCAGGCAGTGCATGACGATCGCTCGCTCGCTCGCCTCGTCGACGATGGCCTTGTCGAGTCCGAATAGGGCGAAATCGGCACGCCGTCGGGCTGTTTCGTCCTCCTTGCCCATGCTCGTCCAGACGTCCGTGTAGAGCACGTCGGCTCCCTTCGCGGCTTCGCGCGGGTTACCGACGTAGCCGATCGTCGCCCCGGTGAGGGCGGCCGTTGCGGCTGCGTTCTGACGAATCTCCTCCGCGGGCTCGTATCCCGCGGGTGAGCCCACAACTAGTGACATGCCCATGGCAGCGCAGGCTTCGATCAGGGAGTGGCAGACGTTGTTGTTCCCATCGCCGAGGAAGGTCACGTGAACGGTGTCGAGCGAGTCGAACCGTTCCTTGATGGTCATCAGATCCGCGAGCGCCTGGCACGGGTGGTGGACGTTCGTCAGGCCGTTGATTACCGGCACCTCGGCATGAAGGGCTAGCTCGTCGAGCGATGCCTGATCGTGCGTGCGAAAAACGATGCCATCGACGTAGCGCGATAGCACCATGGCGGTGTCGCGCAGGGATTCGGACGTACCGAGCTGAAGGCCGGATTGCTGCAGATCGAGGGCCGTGCCGCCGAGCTGAGCCATGCCGACTTCGAAAGAAACCCGTGTGCGTGTCGACGGCTTCTCGAAGATCAGCGCAAGCGTCCGGTCCTCCAGGAGGCGGTGTGGGATGCGTTCACGCTGCCGGGTCTTGAGACGCTGCGCGTGCTCGAGGATCGTCTTGATGTCGTCGGCTTCGAAATCCGAGACGCGCAAGAAATTGCGACCCTTATGGGTGGTGGGTATCGGGACCACGGCGGCAATCCTAGCGGCGCGCACAATCGCGTAGGATGCCCGCGTGCACGACTTCACAATCGAGACAACACGGCGAACACAGGCCGTCAATATCACCGAGCAGGTGCAAGAAGCGCTCGCTGACGCCCCGACGAGCGCGGCCGCTGCGGTCGTCTACGTGCCACATACAAGCGCAGGCGTCGTCATCCAGGAACACGCCGACCCGGCTGTAGGCACCGACCTCGAGATGGCGCTCGAACGAGTCGTCGATGACAGCTGGCCATGGAAGCACCTTGAGGATGGGGATTTGAATCCTTGGTCCCACGCGCGAGCCGCGCTGACTGCAACCTCCGTCGTGATACCGATGCGCGAAGGGGAACTTGCCCTTGGAACGTGGCAAGGCGTGTTCTTCTGCGACTTCGACGGCCCACGCACTCGCACCGTCATGGTCGCGACTCTCGCGTAGACGACCCAGCCACGGCACTCAGGCTGCCGCGTTGACTCCCACGGCTACGATCGCGTGATGGGCGCGCCGGTCAAGAAACATCAAGAGGTCGAGCTCACCGTTGACTCGCTCGCGTTCGGAGGCAACGGTGTAGCGAGGTTGGATGGCTTCGTGGTCTTCGTGCGACGAGGCTTGCCGGGGGATCGAGTTCGAGCTCGGATAACGCGGGTGAAACGTGGTTTTGCTGAAGCGACCACAGTCGAACTCGTCGAGCCGGGCCCTGATCGTGTTGAGCCGCGCTGCTCCCATGCAGGCGTCTGCGGAGGGTGCCGGTTTCCCGAGCTGGGCTACACGGCCCAGGTTGCTGCCAAGGCTGCGCAGGTTCGAGACGCGTTTGATCGCCTGGCTCGACTCGAGAATGTGCTGATCGAGCCCATGGTTCCCGCGATCTCGGCGTACGAGTACAGGAACAAGCTCGAGTACTCATTCACGCAGACTTCAGACGGACCTGCGCTGGGATTTCATCGTGCCGGTCGGTGGGACGAGGTGATGCCTGTTGAGCGCTGTCACCTCACGACGGATTGCGGCAACGCAGTGCGTGAAGCTGCCGTCGCCTGGGCGCGGAAGGCTGGGTTGCAGCCGTACGATCAGAAGGAGCACACGGGCTACCTCCGTCATCTCGTTGTGAGAGAGGGCCGCAACACGGGCCAGGCTCTCGCGGTGTTGGTCACGGCGCCAGGCGAGCTCGTCGATGCCGACGGATTCGTCGAGGCGCTCCGTGCCGTGCCCGAGGTCGAAGCGATTCATTGGGCGATCAACGATCGGCCAGCCGAGGTGACCAATCTCCCGACTGAGCTGCTCTGGGGTGTGGAGGCGATTGAGGAGGAGATCTGCGGGCTCCGCTTTCGGGTCCGTCCCAACGCCTTCATGCAGACGAATACCGAGATGGCTTCGGTTCTGTATGAGACAGTCGTCGAGTTTGCCGCCCTCACGGGTGAGGAGACGGTGTACGACCTCTACGCCGGCACCGGGACGATCGGCCTTGTGCTCGCCCCTCACGCGCTGACTGTTTGGGGGATCGAGCTGTCGGAGGAGTCCGTCGCCTGTGCGATCGAGAACGCCGCACTAAACGGGCTCGTCAATGCCGCGTATTTCGCTGGCGATGTCGGGCAGGCGCTCGAAGAGCTAGTTCCCCGCTCGGGTCCACCCGACGTGATCGTCGTCGACCCTCCGCGGGCTGGACTTCCCAAGAAGGCGCTTCTGGCCGTTGCTGAGCTCAGCGCGAAGCGGATCGTCTACGTCTCATGCAATCCGACGACTCTCGCGGCGAACGCGAAGGAGCTCGTTGAGACCTACGGCTACGAGATCGAGCGCGTGCGGCCCGTTGACATGTTTCCACATACGCCCCACATTGAGACCGTCACAAGTTTCGTGCTGTCTGACGCGCCCTAGCGGGCGTCGGGTTCGACTAGCTCGGAGCCGGCGAACTCATTTGACGCCGAGCAACGTGCGTTGCTTGATCAGCAGGTCGGCGTTTACCAGGAGAAAGGCCGCCGACAGCAGTGGCAGTGCAGCGAAGCCGTCTCGGTCAACGAGAATTGCAAGGGCGATGGTGCCTCCGAAGGACGCCGCCATCAACACCCAGGTCAGCGACGTTCGCAGTGCGAAGCGCGCACAGGCGACGAGGAACAGCGAGAAGAACAGGACGTCTGGCAATCCGAGTTGGAATGACGCCTCGCTGAGCGATGCGCCGGGAATGGGAAACGAGATGCTCGCGTAGTTGAACACCTCAGGCTGCTCCTCGAGAATGATCTTGGTGGGCCCTCGGAGCACCGACGCGATGTCGACCGGGATGATGATCACAGCGACGAGTGCGACCCAACCGGGGTGCTCGAAAACGCGTATCGCCAACCAGCCTACGGCGACGACGGTTGCGAACTTCGTGAAGTTCGCAGCGACGTCGAGCTTCGCGATGGTCAGCAACGCGGTCAGAAGCGCGAATCCGACGACGGCCAATGGCAGAAAACGATCGCGGTGGAGCGGAAGAGCAATCAGGACGAGCGCGAACACCGCCGGAATGACGATCGCGCTCATGAAGGCGACGCGCGGCCAGGTGTCGAGGCTAGGTAGCTGGTCGCTCGCCGCGTAGTAGGCGGCGAGAACGAGCAGCAGACCTAGTAGGGCGGTTGCTCGGCCCACCATGGGCCCAGCGCCTTGAACGCCTCCCAGAAGGCTCGTTTCGCGTCCTGTTCGTCCAGTGCCTCGTCGATGTCGGGGCTCACGAGCGATTGGCTGGTCGGCGTCCATTGTTGGAGTACTCCCATATCTGCATCTATTGGGCTCGATAGCGGGAACTCGAGTTCGTTCGTGAAGACGCGCGCATCATCACCCATCGTCACGATCACCTTCGGTTGGACGATGTGGATCTCACGTTCGATCCAGGCCTGCGCATCCGTGAGCTCTGCCTCGGCGAGCTTGATCACGTTGGTGCCATAGATCGCCGTTGGGTCGACGCGTAGCCGCTGCAGCGATTTGAGAATCGCCTTCCCCGCTCGACCAAAGAAGGCGACGCCCTCCTGTAGCTCTGCCGGTTGGGGCGTGTACTTGAGCATGAAAATGTCTGCGAGAGGATGACCTGAGCCCAGAACGTGAGCTGCCTCAGGCCCGGCTTTCTTCGCGATCTCGGATCCGAGGTCGTTCATCTCGGAGATGGCCCGCTTCAGGTAGCGCTCGGCGATGTCGTCGGTCGAGCTCAACGCTGAGGCTTGTATGACGCCGACGGGGCCTGTGGTAGAGGCGGCGACGCGTGTGGCGGTTTTGGCTGGCTCATAGTTCTTGCGTTGAAGCGCTCTGTCAGTTTCGGGACCCCTGCCCTACCTCCTACCGGACACCTGCTCGTGCCCGGCGCTCGCGCGCCTGCGCGACCCATTTGAGGCCTTGAAGATAGAGGAGGGACTTGGGCCGGCGGACGATCTCAGCTGCGCGGAGGCTGACCAGGAACTCTTCACCGTCAGTGAAGGCCCGCATGCGGACGAGGCCTGTCCCGAGCCCTTGCAGCACATGAGCGTCGGAGCCAGCGCCCATCAGCATGTTGTATTTGCGAGCGAACCGCAGTGCTTCGTCGTTGTACGCATCGAACAGCAAGCGTGCGTTGTATACCTCGATGGCGTCGATCTCACCGAGCAGGCGGTGAATCGTCTCAGGACGCGCGATCGAGTGCATCCGATCGAACGGGTGGGGGAGGTAGACGAGTCCGCCCTGGTCGCGTATCGCGACGATCGTGTCCTCCATCGACAGACCAGCCGGGATCTCTTCCTGGATGAACAGGCCAATGACCTCGCCGCGCTCGGTTTTCATCTCCTCGCCTGGAATGACCGTCAACTCTCGCTCTTTCGACAGCTCATGCGCGAGTTGTGCGCCGGCAAAGGCATTGTGGTCGGTGACGGCGATCGCTCCCAAGCCGAGCCGCTCGGCTTCGTCCAGCAGATCGACGACCGGGACGCTGCAGTCGTGAGAGAACTCGGTGTGGTTGTGAAGGTCGCACAGAATCCAGGGCCGATCGGCAAGCGGTTTCGAACGCTCGCGCGTAGCGGGTCGACGACGTTTCAGCAGCTCGCCGTAGAGCGAGTCCAGGTGCTTCGCCAACGCCGAAGTGGAATGGTCGTCTATCGCGGAGCCTGAGTTCTCTGCAGAGCCGCTCAAGTCGAACGCCGCCGTTGGCGCTGAGGGCGCACTCTCCAGACAGCGCGCGAGAGTGGACGCCAGCGACTCGCCTGAGGATGCTTCGATCAGTGGAACGCCGAGAGCCTGTGCTTCAGCCCGGGCACGCTCGCTGCCCTGAGTTGCACTGACGTAGGCGGTGCACTGCGAAATCAGAGACGTCCGTCGCTCCTCGTCTCGGGCCGTTGCCAGGGTGCATCGCTCGCGCAACGCCCGCGGAATGTATGGGCGCCCTGCAAACTGCTTGGTGCGCAAGACGCAGATGTCCCACTCGGGAATCGCCTGCATGGTGCGCAGAATGGTCTTGACCGTGTCTTTCTCGTCCGGGTGCCACTCGACGAGAAGAACCGGTCGATCCGTCGAAGACGAGGCGTCGATCCGGTCGATGTCGATCCCGAGGGGCAAAAGTTGGTAGTCGCCCGGGAAGCGCTTCCGCGCCGCTTCCAGCGCTCGTTGCGACGTCGCGGTGAGGGCGTCCACTCGGGTCAGCAAGCGTTCGCGACGTTTCTTGCCGGCGTGGTGACTGACACCCTCGGGTGAATGAAAGGTTGCGATCGTGAGGGCATCGGTGATCTGAAGGGCGTGGTTCGACAGGCTCATGCGAGCCGGGTCGTAGACGTGGACGATGTCGAAGCTCCCCGGACCAAGAGCGAGGCGTAGGTTGGCGCGTACTCCCACGGGAACGCCCGCTCGCTCTCGACGCGAGACCGACACGGCCGGGCCAACCGCGACGAAACCCTGCAGCGGCTGTTGATCCTGCTCGAGCAGGCGTAGTGCACGACGACCCGCCGTCAGCTCTGAGGCTCGGTTCGATGGAGCGAGAATCGCCAACGTATGACCGAGTTCTTCCACGCTCTTGGCGACAGCTCGGACGTGCTCGTTTGCCTCGTGGTTTTGCGACCACGCGAACGGCGTCACGATGCAGATGCGAATGCTCACAGTTCAATTCTAAGATGAAGGCTCTAGGTGGCCAAACGCCATCCCACGATTCTCGCGGCCGAGGCAGCTCGGCAAAGGGGAGGAGCGCCAATGGAATTCGGTATCGCATTCAAGGGTGACCTCAGCATGGCCCGCACCATCGCGCTCTGTCGGCAGGCGGAAGTAGCAGGGTTTGACTACGTCTGGTTTTTCGATTCGCACATCCTCTGGTCTGACCCGTATACACGCACCGCCGTTTGCATGGAGCACACCGAGCGCCTGCGGTTTGGCCCGCTTGTCACGAACCCGAAGGTGCGCGACTGGTCGGTGAGCGCGAGCATGTGGGCGACGCTTCTTGAGATCGGAGATGGTCGGTTCGACCTCGGAGTCGGTCGCGGAGATAGCTCGATGCGCGTGATGGGGAAGAAGCCCGCAAAGATCGCCGAGACGATCGAGTACTGCGATGCGATGCGCGAGCTCGTCCGAGGCAACACCGTCCAGTACGCCGAATGTCCAGAGCCCGTGTACCTGGAGTGGACCTCCGGTTGGGATCTGCCAATTTGGATCGCCGCCTATGGGCCCAAGGCCCTCAGGATGGCGGGCGAGCATGGCGACGGTCTAGTCATTCAACTGTCAGACCCCGGGCTGTGCGAATGGCTTAGCGGCCAGGCATTGAGCGCCAGGGGCGAGAGCGCCAGAGCCGGCGATGGCTACCGCGTGCTCTCGTGTGCGCCGGTCTGGATTGGAGACAGAGCTGAGGGCGTAGAGCAAACGAAGTGGTTTCCCGCTTTGGTCGGCAATCACATCGCCGACATTGTCGAAAAGTACGGTGCGGACACCGATCTCGTGCCCGAGTCGATGACCTCGTATATCGAGAGGCGACGAGGTTCCGGGGCAGGCGGCGAGGGTTACAACTATCGGCAGCACGGCGAAGTTGAGTCGGACAACACCTACTACATCACCGACGACATCGCGGAATCGTTTTGCATCCTCGGAGAGGCCTCAGATCACATCGAGCGACTCGAGAAGCTGCAGGCTGCTGGCGTCACCCAGTTCACGATCTACTTGACCGGCGGTGCAGAGGAGCGGCACGTCGCGGAGTACGGAGACCAGGTGATCCCGCACTTTCGTCGGTAGCTGCCGCTCGACCACTGCTCTGGAGTGGGGCCCGGGCTGGCCCGAAATGTTGCCCCTAGAACGCGAACGACCCGGCGTTGCCGGGTCGATCGCGGGCCATCTAACTTCCCATCGGCTCAGGCTTTGGTGCTTGCCTTGGCCTTCGTCCGAGGGTGTTTGATGATGAACTGTTCGACGAGCTCGTGAGCATCGTCATCGGGAATCTGCTTCGGTGGCGACTTCATCAGGTACGCGCTCGGGCCCTCGAGTGAGCCGGAGACGCCGTTGTCCATCGCGAGCTTGGCCAGACGGACAGCGTCGATTACGATGCCGGCCGAGTTGGGGGAGTCCCAGACCTCGAGTTTGAGCTCGACGTTCAATGGAACGTCTCCGAACGACGTTCCTTCCATGCGGATGTATGCCCATTTGCGGTCAGTGAGCCAGGGGACATAGTCGGATGGGCCTACATGCACGTTCTTTTCACCGATGTCATAATCAAGCATCGATGTGACGGCATTGGTCTTCGAGATCTTTTTCGACTCGAGACGATCACGTTCGAGCATGTTCAGGAAGTCCGAGTTTCCACCCACGTTGAGCTGCATCGTTCGGTCGAGGTGGACGCCTCGCTCGCGAAAGAGGCTCGTAAGCACCCGGTGCGCGATCGTCGCGCCAACCTGTGACTTGATGTCATCACCGATGATCGGAACTCCGGCTTCTTCGAACCGACGTTGCCAGTAGGGCTCTCGCGAGATGAAGACCGGCATGCAGTTCACCATTGCGCAGCCAGCGTTGAGGATCTGCTCGGCGTACCACTTGGTCGCCTGTTCTGATCCGACCGGGAGGTAGTTGATGACGACGTCGGTCTGGGTTTCCTTGAGAATCCCGACCACGTCGACTGTCTCGCCCGGGGCCTTGTCGACTATCTCCGACAGGTACTTGCCAAGACCGTCGTGCGTCATTCCTCGAGCGACCTTGATTCCGGTCTTTCCGACATCTGCGAACTTGAAGGTGTCGTTGGGATGAGCCCAGATTGCTTCTGAAAGATCCTTGCCGACCTTGTCGGTCGTTACGTCGAATGCGGCGGTGAACTCGATGTCGCGCACGTGGTAGCCACCGAGATCGACGTGCATGAGGCCGGGAACGAACTGATCAGGATCGGCGTCACGGTAATACTCGATTCCTTGCATCAGCGAGTTGGCGCAGTTCCCCACACCGATGATCGCGACCCGAACCCTGTCGCTCTTCTTGGCGCTTCCTTTGAGGCGCCCGTTCGATTCACTCAAACTGCGATTGCTCCTACTTTGCGAGCGTCGCTTTTCGTTGCGTCGCGTGTCGAGAGCGTCGGTCGAGACGCCCAGACTCTGCGACAGTGTTTCGACGATGACGTGATTGGTAGTTGCGCCGCGCGAGGCTGCAACGGTCTGGATGCGTTTCTTGAGCTGCGGCGGGATTCGAAGTAGCACCACACCGCTGTCGCCGGGCCGGCGACCCTTTCGGTTGCTCGGTTCAAATGGAGCATCGAACTGCTTTGCGAGGATCGTGCCCACGATGTCGTTGAGAGTCGCCTGGCGGCTCTCAACCTCGGCCGAAAGCCGACGCTTGAGCGTCGGCGGCATGCGGACGAGGACAGATTTCGTGACACGTCTGCTCATGTCCGTGTCGGTGCAAAGTTCAAGTGTGCTATCACCGAGGTTCTCAACTTGATAGCACTATATAGCACTCGTCCGGACTGTGCTAGCACAACGCGACGCTCGGGCCTAAGAGTGCTAGCACTCTCAGGCTGGCGCACTCAGAGGGTGGAGCAGTGCTAGCTCTTGTCGGGCGGCCGGTTCGGGCCGGCGGCCGCGAGCT
>JAUXJK010000264.1 GCA_030624785.1 Actinomycetes bacterium | reverse complement strand
GACGAGCCGATCACGAATGACTCGAATGTGTAGCGGGCTCCACCGTTCGCAACCGGCGGTGCGGTCGCGGCTTGCTGCGGCGGGCTGTCGCCAAGTTCCGCGGTCACGTTGGTCTCAGGTGAGGCGTCGGGTTCCGCCTCACCTTGATCAGCGTGCTCGAGAACCTCAACGCGAACAGTGTCTGTCTCGGGCGAGCAGGCGAGAACAGCTGATTCGAGAAGGCCCAGGAATCGCGATTCGATCCATGTCCGCGTGAACTCGTTCGGGACCCGCAATACGAATGCCCCATCGTCTGCAAGATCTGCGATCGCCCCGGAGAACCACGTGTCGAATGCCCGCTCGTTGAGCGTTTCACGTAGCTGGGCCGAGACGTCGGACCACAGCACAGCTGAGGATGTCTGGGAAGGGCTCATAACTCTTGAAAGTTGGTGTCCCGGGGGGATCGGGAGTCGTCGATCATAGCAACGTCCAGCCTTCCACTCACTGAAAACAGGGCTCGTTGTCAACATCGGCGAAAGGCCAAGCGTTTCCAGGCTTTTCCAGTTATCAACAGAGTTGTCCACAACGGTGGAGAAGTGCCTGCTCGGGACAGTTTTTTGCCTGTGGAGAACGCTTGTGGAAAACCCGATCAACACCGCGCCAACGAAATTTCGAGGTGGTGGCGATTGTGGGCGCCATTGCCGTTAGATGGCTCGAAACCACGCTTCTGTCACACATTGAAGCGTCGTCGCAGTGCGCAGCGGGTCGTCGAACGCGGGAGGCCGACACGTGCCAACGTGCTTCCATGGACGTGCTCTATACTGAAGCCGCTTCGGACCCGGGAGCGTGTACCTGTGAAACGAACCTATCAGCCAAACGTCAGACGGCGAAAGCGCCGACACGGCTTCCGTGCGCGCATGGCTTCCCGCGGTGGCCGGGCGATTCTCAAGCGCCGCAGGGCGCGGGGTCGCAAGCGACTTTCGGCGTAGCGGTGTCGACGGCCGCACTCGGGCCCAGCACCAAGCGCCGGCCCACCACCACGTGACACGGCGCGCTCGCCTTTCCCGCTCCCGCGACTTCGACGCGGCCTACCGAAAGGGACGTAGCGCCGCGTCTCGATCGCTCGTCGTCTACACCTTTCACCGTGATGGGGACGATGGCGAGCAAGACGATGCGGTGCGGCTCGGTCTCGCGGTCCCCCGGCGAGTCGGTGACGCTGTCGCGAGGAACCGCGTAAAGCGGAAGCTTCGCGAAGCGTTCGCAGCCTGTTCGTCTGAAACTGCGGCTGCGCACGACGTTGTGATCGTTGCGCGCCCAGGTCTCGCGGAGACTCTCGATCGAGAAAGCCAGGAATGGTTGACGGCCGAACTGCGCGAGCTACTTGCACGAACGCTGACTGCGAACGATCGCGCCGCATGAAGCGGATACCCGTCCTACTTGTTCACGCGTATCGGGCAACCGTTGGCAGACTCGCCGCCGGGGGTCGCTGCAAGTACCACCCGTCGTGCTCCCAATACGCCCTTGATGCCTATGAAGAGCACGGTGTGTTGAAAGGCACTGTCCTCAGCGCCTGGCGGCTTCTGCGATGCAATCCGTGGAGTCATGGTGGCGTGGATCACGCCCGTGACCAGGCCCTGTTCGGCAGGGGGCGCTAGTGGGTCTCATAGGCGGGCTCCTGTCGCCAATCGAAGATCCGCTCGAGGATCTCCTTGTCTGGCTGCATGAAACGATCGGACTCAGCTGGGGCTGGGCCATCGTCGTCATCGTTGTGCTCGTTCGGGTCCTTCTTGTGCCGCTGGCGGTCAAGCAAATTCGATCGATGCAGCGGTTGCAGCGGTATGCGCCTCAACTAAAGGCACTGCAGAAGAAGTACAAGGGCGACAAGCAGAAGCTCAACGAAGAGGTCATGAAGTTCTACCGCGAGAAGAAGGTCAACCCCGCGGCGTCTTGTCTCCCGATTCTCCCCCAGATCCCGATCTTTATCGCGCTCTTCTTCGTGCTACGCGAGTTCGACGAAGATGTCATCAATCCTCGGTTCCCGGACTCCGACCTGTCCTTTGTCCGGATCGTGCCCGATATCACGGCGAAGCTCCTTGACCATTGGTCGGGAGTCCTACTGCTCGTCATTTACGTCATCAGCCAGCTGGCGTCGGGGTTGCTGGCGCTGCGCGCGACGCCCGCGACCGACGCGCGACAGGCGCGCCTTCAGAAGATCATGTTCATGGTTCTGCCGTTTGTGATCATTCCGTTCGCGATTCGGTTCCCCGTGGGCCTGATGATCTACTGGGTGACGACCAACCTTTGGACGGCCGGCCAGGGCATCACAACTCGACGCTTTATTCCACGCCCGGACTACGGCGAAGCTCCCCCGAAAAGGTCAAGTCGTACAGCGGCTGGTTCAGATGAGGGCGACGATCTAGACGACGACTACGATCTCGACGACGACGACGATCTCGACGACGACGACGATCTCGACGAAGCCGAAGACAAGGCAGCGGCCGAGAAGCAACGCAAGAAGGACAAGGCCGCGAAAGCGAAGGCGAAATCGAAGGCCAAGGCGGCAACGAAAAGCGGTTCAGCACCGAAGAAGCGTCGGGACCCCTCGGCTGCCAAGGGTGGCACGTCGAGCGGCCAGGTGAAGCGACGGAAAAAGAAGGGTGGTCGACCTCGGTGATGAGCGACGCGGAGACGAAACGAGATACCGTCGAAGCTACGGGCACTGGCGAGACATCTGGAGAGGCAAAATGGGCCGCATTGCAGGAGCTCGAGAAGCTCGCTCCGGGTCTGGTCAAAGAAGAGGTCGAATATCAGGTCGTGTCAGAGGGAGAGCGGGGACTCCTCGGCGTCGGCGTCGTTGAGGCGACGGTTGTCGCCCGAGTGACCGTGGCCGCGCGCAACCGTCCCGTGCCCCGGGAGACTTCGAGCGCACCGCCACCGCCACTCGTGGATCCTGAAACCAACGAGGAGTTGGTCTCAGAGGTATTGCTGCAGATCTCCAAGGGGTTGGGTGTCGACTGCGAGGTGTCAGTTGCCGAGAAGGACTCGGGGTACGAAGCGATACTCACAGGAGACGATCTGGGTGTCGTGATTGGCCGTCACGGCCAGACGATCGACGCGATCCAGCATCTCGCGCAAGCGGTGCTGGGCCGCCACGCTGGCCATCGGATTCCGGTGGTCGTGGACGCGGCCGACTACCGAGTCCGCCGAGCCGAGACACTCGCCGACATCGCAAATCAAGCCGCGGGGGAAGCGATCGAGAGCGGGATGGAGATCCAACTCGAGGCCATGTCTGCGAGCGAGCGCAAGATTATCCACGTGCATCTGAGCGAGCGTGACGACGTTGAAACTCTGAGCGAGGGGACGGAACCAAACCGCTTCGTCGTCGTCCGCACGCTCGAGCCCACGGACTGAGAGAGGACGGGTGTCGCCGAGTCAGGCGCTCCCCTCGACCTCTTTGGCGACAGATGACCTCATCAAGCGGTGGCTCCTCGAGTTCGTCCAGGCTCCCGGGCTGACCGCGGTCACAGATCTCGGCGAGGCGCACGCACTTCACGTGGACGATGCTCTTACGGCTTTGCCGCTGCTTCTTCCGGGCAGCCTTGTCGACGTTGGAAGTGGAGGCGGCTCACCCGGCTTGCCGCTCGCAGCGCACCGACCGGCCCATCGCACGACGTTGCTCGAGTCGAATCAAAGGAAGTCAGAGTTTCTGCGGCGCTGGGCGGGGCATTTCGGAACCGTCAGTGTTGTCTGCGACCGCGCCGAAGAGTATGCGGCCGGTGCTGGGTTCGAACAGTTCGACAACGCAACCGCGCGAGCCCTTGCACCTCCTGCAGTCGCTCTCGAATGGGCGCTGCCG
>JAUXJK010000090.1 GCA_030624785.1 Actinomycetes bacterium | reverse complement strand
TCGAGTCGATGGTTGAGCGCACCCGCAAGGGTGGCGGCGAGATCGTCAACCTGCTCGGAACATCCGCGTGGTACGCGCCTGGCGCTGCCGTTGCGGAGATGGTGGCCTCGATCGTGCTCGATCAGAAGCGCGTTCTGCCTTGCACGGCCTACCTCGAAGGTGAGTACGGCATCGACGGCCTCTACATGGGCGTTCCGGTGAGACTCGGTGCGGCTGGTGTCGAAGAGATCATCGAGTTGAAGCTCACAGACGCCGAACGCAGCGAGCTCGACGTATCGGTTGAAGCGGTGCGCGAGGTGGTCTCGGTTCTTTCATAGATCCACGCGCGCGAGCCTCACCAGCCGCAGCTCTCAAGTCCCGACGAACATCCGCCGTACTTAACGGAGGCTCAACACGTGCTTGCACGCGATCAACCCTTGCCACCATTGCCGGGGGCTACGATCGAACGAGATGGAGAAGCGCCGGAAGCTCATGAGTTGGAAACGTGGAACTATCGTCGCGCTGGTCGCCCTCGGCGTTGCATTCGCCGTGCTACGCCTCACGCCCTCGGACGACTTCGTGTTCCTCCCCAACAAGGCGCGTCTCGTAGCTCCGCTCGTCATCGTTCCCGACGAGCAGGAGCCACCCGAGGAGGGCGGCATCTACATGGTGGACATCCTCGTCAAACGCGCGACGCTCTTCGAGCGACTGTTTCCGGGCCTGAATGACGAGGCAACCGTCATCGACGGAGACAGGCTCAATCCCGAAGGCCTCAGCGACGAGCAGCGCGACCAGCGATCAACTGTCCAGATGGTGACCTCGCAGGAGATCAGTGCCGCCGTCGGCCTTCGCGCCCTCGGATACGACGTCGAAGCTGAGGCGTCCGGTGTTCAGGTCGACCTCGTTCGGCCCGATAGCGGCGCGAGAGGAATCCTTCAACCCGGCGACTTGATCGTTGGCGCGGAAGGGCAAGACGTGGCGACGACCGCTGACCTGGCTGCGGTCCTCGAAGCGGTTCGACCTGGAGACGAAGTTACGCTCGAGATCGAGCGGGCAGACAGCCGCGAGGAGGTCACAATCGAAACCGTGGCCGACGAGGACGACGATCAGCGCGCGCTAATCGGAATTCGGATCCAGCAGGCTGCCTCGATCTCGCTGCCCGTCGACATCGAGATCGACACCGGTAACGTCGGTGGCCCATCGGCCGGGCTTGCGTTCGCGCTCGATATCGTCGACGAGTTGGGCGAGACCGACCTCGACTCGGGTCGCACCATCATCGTCACGGGTGAACTGGCTCTCGATGGCACCGTACTGCCGATCGGCGGCGTGAAACAGAAGGCCGTCAGCGCTCGCGACCTCGACGCCGATGTCTTCATCGTGCCGGCCGACAACGCAGACGTGGCTCGGGCCAACTCCGGCGACGTCGACGTGATCGGTGTCGAGACCTTCGATGAAGCGATCGAGGCGATCACGGGAGCGCCGGTCAGCGCACTCGCCCTCGGCGCGCTCGACGAGTAGCCATACCCGAACGTCTGCGATACCCGTCGCCGGGACGAGGCCGGCCAGACCGAACGCGCGCAGACCTCAAGATCGAGCCTACGGTCGAATGTAGGTCGAGATTAGGAATCGCTGTAGGACTACCGCGGTAGTCGGGTCTCCTCAAAATGTCCGCTCAGAGCGGGATTCTCTCTACTGACAACAGCCGCACGGGCGCCGCGCAGCACTAGGATCACCGCTGCGTCTGGCAAGCACAAGAAACGAAGGGCGGAGGACGGCTTGGAAACTGCGGCGGTTGTACGTATGCGTCCGGCAGAGGTGACCTGTGGCGACTGTTTCTTTCGCCGCGAGTTCCTATGCGCCCTATCCGATGGCCCCTGTCCAACATTCTGGGCGTGGTCGGACGTAGACGCGACCACCTACGAGCAGCTCGCAGCCGTTGGCGCTCGCGAAGCCGTGCTGTCCAGTGTGGACGAACCCAGGCTGCTCGCTGCCGTAGAAGCCTAGGCAGACTGAGCATCGGCGATCAAACGGCCGAGCCGGTCGATGCCT
Organism: Actinomycetes bacterium; assembly: GCA_030624785.1. Taxonomy (GTDB): domain Bacteria; phylum Actinomycetota; class Thermoleophilia; order Gaiellales; family Gaiellaceae; genus JAUVPB01. Next base: position 5,784 of record JAUXJK010000090.1, on the reverse strand, counting down.
TCGTGAATCTCGGCAACTGAGGGATAGCTGAACGCCAGCCGCAACGCTTCGTCGCCGCTGCCGTCGACAAAGAAGTCGGGGCCGCTCACAAAGGTGACGTCGACAGCCTCCGCGCGCTCGAGCAAAGGTGCGACCTTCACGCCGCTCGGCAGATCGACCCAGAGGAAGTATCCGCCCTCAGGGCGACTCCAGCTCGTGCCGGCCGGCATCGACCGCTCAAGAGCCTCGAACCTTGCATCGCGTCGCGCCTTCAGCTCTGTTCGGGTGCGCTCGAGGGTCGGCTCGAACAACCCGCGTCGAATCAGCTCGTGGATCGCGGCCTGCGGGAGCATCGGCGGCGAGATGTACATCGTCGAAAGCGCGTTCTGAAGCGGCTTGACGATGCCTTGCGGAACGACCAGGTAGCCGACCCTCAGCCCCGGTGCGGCAGTCTTGGAGAACGAGCCGGCGAAGATGACATTCTCGCCGCCCGCCAGCTCGAACAGGCTCGGCACATCTTCGCCCTCGTAGCGCACCAGGCGAGAGGGGTCGTCTTCGAATACCGTCACGCCGCGAGCTTGCGCGAGCTCGACGACGGCACGCCGCTCGTCCTCTGAGTGTGTTCGACCAGAGGGATTCTGGAAGGTCGGGATCAGGTAGAGCAGTCGAGGAGCCGGATTCGTCGACAGAAGCCGCTCGAGGCCGTCGAGATCGAGGCCCTCCTCAGTGACCGCCACGGGCCTGATCTCGGCCCCGGCGCCGCGCAGGGCGAGGATCGTCCTATCGTATGTCGGCGCCTCGACAACCGCCTCGCGCGACGGGATGTCTCCGGCGAAGAACTCCCGGGCCACCATGTTGAACCCGGCGAGCGACCCAACCGTGAGCGCCACGCGATCAGGCGTCACACCGTGCTGTTCGGCGAGCCATTCGCGAAGGGGCGCGTAGCCGAACGCGTGCCCGTAGTTGAGCACCGTCGTCCCGTCGTTCTCGATGACGTACTTTGCGCAGTCAGCGAGCTCCGCTATGGGAAGAATGTCGGGAGAGGGTATCCCGCGGGCAAACGCGATCGTCGACATCGAGCCTGAGTTTACGCGCTGAAGTTCTTCGGCCGGGCTAGCTACGGGACTGCATTGTCTCGGCGACGATCTGTGCCGCCTCCGTGGGGTTCGTGCCCACGCGAACTCCCTTCGCCTCGAGCGCTTCCTTCTTCCCCCGAGCCGTTCCCGAGCTGCCCGAGATAATCGCACCGGCGTGGCCCATCGTCTTCCCCGGAGGCGCGGAGAAGCCGGCGATATACGCGACAACTGGCGTCGACATGTGATCGGCAATGAAAGCTGCCGCCTTCTCCTCTTCGTCGCCGCCGATCTCACCGACCATGATCACGAGCTCGGTCTCGGGGTCCTCTTCGAACAGTGCGAGAACATCGATAAACGATGATCCAACGACGGGATCGCCGCCAATGCCGACGATCGTCGATTGGCCGATGCCCAGCTCCGTGAGCTCATTGCCGATCTGGTACGTGAGCGTCCCCGAGCGACTTACGAGGCCGACAGGACCCGCGCTGAAGATCTCGGCCGGGATGATGCCGACACTGGCCTTTCCGGGCGACAGAATTCCAGGACAGTTCGGCCCAACGAGCCGAATTCCACGTCGACGGACATGGTTGTAGACCCGAAGCATGTCGTGCGCGGGAATCCCCTCCGTGATGCAGATCACGGTCTCGATTCCAGCGTCAACTGCCTCGAAAATTGCGTCGGCCGCGAATCGGGCCGGCACGAACACCATCGCGGTATTCGGATCAGTCTCGAGCGCGGCAGCGCGAACCGAATCGAACACCGGGATTCCGTCCACCGACTCTCCACCCTTGCCGGGTGTAACTCCTGCCACGACATTCGTGCCGTAATCGCGATTCCGAAGCGCATGGAAGGTTCCCTCGCGACCGGTGATGCCTTGCACCACGAGCCTCGTGTTGTTGTCGACGATGATGGCCATTGGTCTAGCTCGCCCTTCCTCGTATCACGATCACCGGCAGGTTCCAGTCACTTCCTCTGGTGCGTGAGGCGACGAGCTCGCGCACTGCGGCGGCCCTATCGCCGTCACAGCCTGTGCGGGCAAGCCACGCATCGAGGTTCATCCACTTGTCCATGACCGTGCATGAGTCGACGGCAAGACCTGTCGACGCGAAGAGCTGACGCCACTCCGACTCCGAGTAGTTGCGAACATGGTCTGCGTCGCGGATCAGCTCTGCCTCTTCGACCGCATCGTCCTGGTAGACGGTGTCGACCGCGACGACCCGGTCGGACGCAACCCGTGCGAGCTCGCCGACGGCGGCATCGATATCTCGAAAGTGGTGCGTGGCATAGCGCGTGGCTGCGAGCACGAAAGCATCGTCCACAAACGGCAGCGACGCGGCGTCGGCGACGAAATCCGGGTTCATCCCCGGCGCGGCATCGGTCGTTGCCACCTCACAGCCGAGAGCACGCAGGCGGTCTGCGACATGACCGCCTCCAGTCGCCACATCAAGCGCTCGTATGCCCTCACCGGGCTCGCAGAGGTCGATCATCAGATCGAGATCTTCGCCGCTTCGATGGGCATCACTGTCGCGGTAGCGCTCGGCGCGCTCGTCCCAGATCGACGGAGCCACGGTCACTGCGAAAGCGCGACGACACGGGAAGCGGCATCGAGCATCGTCGCCTCGACGTGCACGTTCTCGGGCGCCTGCTCTGCGAGAAGGCGTCGCCCTTCGTCGGCGAGCGTTCCATCAAGGCGAACAACGATTGGCAGATCGATAGTCATGCGATTCAGTGCGTCGAGCAGACCGCGTGCGACCTCATCGCCACGGGTAATGCCGCCAAAGATGTTGAAGAGGATTCCGGTTACGTCTGGATCCGACGTAATGACCTCGAGCGCGGCGACGACCGAATCAGCCTGGGCTCCGCCACCGAGGTCGCAGAAGTTGGCGGGCTTTCCTCCGGCCTGTCCGACGACGTCGAGGGTCGACATCACGAGCCCGGCACCGTTCCCGAGAACTCCCACCTCGCCGTCGAGCTTGACGTAGGTGACGTCGCGCTCGCGGGCCATGCGTTCCTGAACCGCTTCCCCTTCGGTATCGCGCATCTCGGCGATATCGGGATGGCGGTAGAGGGCGTTGTCGTCGATCGTCACCTTCGCGTCGAGGGCTTTGACCTCACCCTCGGGCGTCACGATGAGTGGATTGATCTCAAGCAGCATCGCGTCGAGCGAGGCGAAGCCGGCATGGAGTTGCGCGATGATGCTCGACACCTGCTTCTGCTCGGAGGGGTCGGTGATGCCCGCCGTAAAGGTCAGCCACCTCGCCTGGAACGGCTGGAACCCCGTGAGCGGGTCAACGTGCAGGCGCGCGAGCTTCTCTGGCGAGTTCGCGGCGACATCTTCGATGTCGATGCCGCCTTCCTTCGTGAGCATGAAGAGCGGCTTCTTCTCGCCTCGATCGAACGTCACCGAAAGGTAGTACTCCCTTTCGATATCGGACGCTTTCTCGACCCACAGCGTGCGAACGATGTGGCCCTTGATATCGAGGCCGAGTATGTCGGCTGCGAGTGCCTCTGCCTCATCGGGGTCGGCGGCAAGCTTTACGCCTCCAGCCTTACCGCGGCCACCGGTCAAGACCTGGGCTTTGACGACGACCTGGCCACCGAGCTCCTCGGCCGCAGCGCGTGCCTCGGCCGGGGTCAGCGCAACCCGTCCGTCAGAGACGGGGATTCCGAGTCGCCGGAACAGTTCCTTGCCCTGGTACTCCATCAGATCCATAGCGCGCGAGTGTATCGGGCAGACACGCCAAGCTGGTTCGAGAGCACTTGCCGGCCCCAACCACTCTACGATTGGATGGTGACCAGCGACCCACGAGAAACCGACTCGGGCATCGAGATCAAGCCCGTCTACCAACCGAGCGACGCGACACATCGCGAACCGCCGGGGGAATACCCGTTTACACGAGGCCCATATCCGGACATGTATCGGGGACGTCCCTGGACGATGCGTCAGTACGCCGGCTTTGGTTCAGCCGAGGAAACAAACGAGCGCTTTCGCTACCTGCTTGAGCGCGGCCAAACAGGTCTCTCGGTCGCCTTCGATCTACCGACACAGCTCGGCTACGACTCGGATCACCCGAGAGCCGAAGGCGAGGTCGGTCGCGCCGGCGTCGCCGTCGACTCGCTCGAGGACATGCTGATCGTCTTCGACGGCATCCCGCTCGACAAGGTCTCGACCTCGATGACGATCAACGCGCCCGCGTCGCTACTGCTGCTGCTCTACGAACTGGCTGGCGAGCGCCAGGGCGTCGCACCTGACCAACTCCGCGGAACAGTGCAGAACGACGTGCTCAAGGAGTACATCGCGCGCGGCAACTACATCTTTCCGCCACGGCCGTCCATGCGCATCACGACAGATCTCTTCGTGTACTGCCGCGACAAAATCCCGAAGTGGAACACCATCTCGATCTCTGGCTACCACATTCGTGAAGCCGGCTCGAACGCCGCACAGGAGCTCGCGTTCACCCTCGCCAACGGCATCGCGTACTGCGAGGCAGCGATCGCGGCAGGACTATCGCCCGACGAGTTCGGCGCACGCCTGTCGTTCTTCTTCAACGCGCACAATCACTTCTTTCAGGAGGTCGCGAAGTTCCGCGCCGCCCGCAAGCTCTGGGCCGAGATCATGTCCCAGCGATTCGGTGCGACCAATCCCAAGGCTCTCGCACTGCGCTTCCACACGCAGACCGGTGGCTCCACGCTGACGGCTCAACAGCCCGAGAACAACATCGTGCGTGTCGCAATACAGGCTCTCTCGGCGGTGTGCGGGGGAACACAGTCCCTCCACACCAACGGCTTCGACGAGGCGCTTGCGCTTCCCACCGAACAGTCAGCGACGATCGCACTTCGTACGCAGCAGATCCTCGCGAGCGAAGCGGGAGCCCTTGACACGGCGGATCCACTCGGCGGTTCCTACCTGATCGAGAGCCTGACGGACGAGCTTGAGGAACGCGCCCGCGCACTCATCGACGAGGTCGATCGCCGCGGTGGCGCCGTCTCTGCAATTGAGCAGGGTTTTGTTCAACGCGAGATCGAAGACTCGGCATTCGCCTACGCTCAAAGTCTCGAGACCGGCGAGCGTCCGATCGTGGGTCTCAACGCCTTCACGGAGACCGAGGCCGACGAGGTACCACTCCACCGTATCGACCCCGAGATCGAGCGACGCCAGGCCGAGCGCACGAGGACACTGCGCGCCAACCGGAACGCGAGCGAAGCCGAGGCCGCGCTCGCAGCCATCCGGGCCTGCGCGGGCGGTGAGGGCAACCTGCTGATCCCAATGCGCACTGCACTCGTTGCGAGCTGCACCGTCGGAGAGATCTGTGAGGTGCTCCGCGAGGAGTTCGGCACCTACGACGCCCACCTCGCTGCGTAGATGCACCTGGACCCTGCGGATTAAGCTGCGCCACGATGTCAGACGAAACCAACACCACCGAGATCAAGCTCGAGTTGCTCAACGAGCGCCGCCGTGAAGCGATCGAGAGTGGCGATCAGGCTGCAATCGAGCGTCAGCGCGCGCGCGGCAAGATGCTTGCGCGCGAGCGCCTCGAGAAGCTCCTCGACCCTGGCAGCTTCGTCGAGCTCGATCGCTACGTGCGTCACCGTGAGACCAATTTCGACATGGGCGACAAGCGCCCGCCAGGCGACGCTGTCGTTACCGGCTACGGAACAGTTCTCGGCCGCAAGATCTTTGTTTTCTCGCAAGACTTCACCGTGTTCGGCGGGACCCTCTCGGAGGTGT
>JAUXJK010000071.1 GCA_030624785.1 Actinomycetes bacterium | reverse complement strand
GTACGCGCCACCCCGGCGCAGCTTGCGTTTTCGTGTGGCAGGCCAGCGCCGGGCTTGATGCGGGCATCAAGCGCCCCGCGTCCGTCCATCGCGTCGACGAGCTGACCGGTCGGAGCTCCGCGCAGCGCGTCGACAAGTGCCGGGTCAGGGCGCGCTGAGCGTGGACGGATCGTTGGCCGCGGTAGATCCTCGATCACGGGTTTCCCTCTCTTCGCGCGCCAGCGAATTCGGTGGCCAGCGTAGTACGACGTGGTCACCCGGGCACCGCTCGCGAGGGACCTTCTATGGTGACGGCGAGCGTCGCGCGCCACCCGAGGCGACGCTAGCCGACACAACCCGAGCAGGAGGCATTTCAAGTGACGGACGCAAGCCAGGACACGTTTCGCGCATTCGTCGCCGATCACGACGCCGGCGTCGAGTCTGCCGTACGCGAGATGACAGATGCGGACATCGCTGATGGAGACGTTCTGATCGCTGTCGAGTGGTCATCGCTCAACTTCAAGGACGGTCTCGCCTCCGTGCCCGAAGGCAAGGTCGCTCGGCGCTCGCCGCTCGTCGTTGGCGTCGATCTGGCAGGCGTGGTCATGGACTCCTCAGACGGTCGCTTCACCAAGGATCAACCTGTGCTCGCTCACGGCTATGAGCTTGGCACCGCACACAACGGTGGCCTTTCAGAACGGGCACGCGTCCCGGCCGACTGGGTTGTGACACAACCCGCTGGGCTCACCGACCGCGAGGCCATGATTCTCGGCACCGCCGGATTCACGGCAGGCCTCAGTCTCCATTCGCTCGAACAACGCGGCCTCGAGCCGGGCGCAGGTGCGGTGCTCGTTACGGGAGCGACTGGAGGACTCGGCAGTTGTGCAGTGGCGATCCTTGCGGCTCGCGGCTACGAGGTTCACGCCAGCACCGGCAAAGACGACGCACACGAATGGCTACGAAGTCTCGGGGCCAGCGAGGTACTCGGGCGCAGTGACGTCGAGGCGCACGCGGAGCGATCACTTTCCAAGCAACTATGGGCCGCGACAATCGACAGCGTCGGCGGGAGGACTCTAGCCGGCGCTCTCACCGCAACCCACTACGGTGGCGCCGTGGCCGCGTCCGGCCTAACCGGCGGCGTCAAGCTCGATACCACGGTCATGCCGTTCATCCTCCGCGGCGTCTCGCTCATCGGCGTCGACTCGGCCATGCTTCCGATCGATGTGCGCCAGGCTGTGTGGAACAGGCTCGGCTCCGACTATCGACCCGCGGATCTCGAACTCCTCGTTGACGAAGAGCTTGGCCTCGACGGAGTTGCCGCGGGAGTCAGGGTTCTCCTGGACGGCGGTGCTCGCGGTCGTAAGCTCGTGCGCCCGTCGGCCTAACTCAAACGCGGCCCTAGTGCCCTCGACTGTTGGCCATTCGTCGTTCGCCGCTGACTGGTCGCCGGTCTACTGGCCTTCGACTGGCCAGGGAGGGCCGTAACCGCATGGCAGCATGCGCTCGCGGTTGTACAGCTGCTGGTGCCAATACGGATAGGGGAGCGGTCTCGCGCTCACCTCGTCGAGTCGACGCACCTCAGCCTGTTCGAGCTGCCAGCTTGCCGCCGCGAGATTGTCGTCGAGCTGCTCAAGCGTACGAGCGCCGACGATCACTGATGTCACGCCGGGCCGATGCATGATGTAGTTGAGAGCGACCTGCGCCACGCTCACGCCACGACCGTCTGCGATCTCGCGTAGGACATCGACGATCGCCTGCGCGGACTCGTCGTCGTGAAGGCCGGGAGGAGCAATGTGCTCGCGGCGAGTGCCCTCAACGTCCTGCGGGCCGGGGCCGTGTTTCCCGCTGAGCAGGCCACCCGCCAGCGGGCTCCATACGAGAACGCCGAGGCCTTCCTGCTGGCAAAGCGGAAGCAACTCCCACTCGATATCGCGGGCGATCAGGCTGTAGTAGGCCTGCAGAGAGACGAAGCGCGGAAGCTGCCGCGCGTCGGACGTTGCTAGTGCTTTCATCAACTGCGAACCCGCATAGTTCGAGCACCCCACGTAGCGGACCTTCCCGGCCCGAACAAGATCGTCAAGCGCCTCTAGTGTCTCCTCAATCGAGGTCAACTCGTCGACAGAGTGCAGCTGATAGAGGTCGAGATAGTCGGTACCGAGCCGGCGCAGACTTGCCTCGCACGCCCGGTGAATGTGGTGTCGGCTCGATCCAGCAGCGTTGGCATCCGAGCCCACGCGGAAGTTGCACTTGGACGCGAGCAAGATTTCTTCGCGCTTGCCCGTTATTGCCTGGCCGAGCACTTCCTCCGACGCTCCGAGTGAGTACACGTCTGCCGTGTCGAAGAGATTCACGCCCGCATCAACACAGCGCGCGACAACTTCGCGCGCTCCAGCGACTTGCGTCGATCCGACGGCAGCGAACCGCCCCCGTCCACCGAAGGTCATCGTTCCGAAGGAAAGCGCGGAGACTTTCAGCCCGGTTTGTCCTAGTACGCGCGTCTGCATGATGAGCCTGGCGGCGAGGTTAGCTCAGCAGACCATCGAGGAGCGAGTCGACCTCATCAGTCAGCGTCGGCCCAGCGAGTTGCGGAGCGTGCTCGACCATACCGATCGGCTCTGACTGCGTCGCGATCTCGTCGAAGCGCTTGCGAATCGGCTCAATGAACCGGCTGAGCTGTGCGTACAGGTGTCGATCGTCGCGAGCGAAGCGTCGAACGTGGAATCGCAACGGCCACGTGACGTGGGCGTAGTCCTTTGCGCGCGTCAGGGCAACGTACAGAAGGCGGAGTTCCTCGTCGAGCCCATCCGGCTCGTTGAGCGCCATGTCCGACGGAATATTTCCGTCGGCCGCGTGGATGACTGTGACGGCCCGCCACTCGAGCCCCTTGGCCGAATGAATCGTTGAAAGCGTCAGGTACTCATCGTCGAGGTGCGGCGGACCGGCGAAGTCACCCGTGCGCTCCGGGGGGTCGAGTACCAGGCTGGTGAGAAACTGCTCCCGACCGGGATGTCCACCAGCCGTGACCGCGAGTTGGTCGAGGTCGGCCAGGCGCGCGTCGCTATTCGAATAGCGACGCGGAAAGACCGCTTCACAGAAGCTTCGAAGCCGCTCGATCTGTGCGCGAACACCGAAGTCCGGGCCTCCACCGACGCAGTCGCCAAGCACATCGCGCAACAGCGCGACGTCGGTTTCAGCGCCACCGGGAAGCTTCACGTCGCCTGCAAGAAATCGCGCGAGCGGATCGCCTGGCTGCCCCGAGCCGACTCCTACTCCATCGAGGACGCGGCGCGTGGTTGCCGGCCCAACGCCCTCAAGGCTTCCAAGCACCCGCGACCAGGCGATCTCATCGTGCGGGTTCTCGAGGATGCGCAGCAGCCCAATGAGATCCTTGACATGCGCGGCTTCAAGGAACTTCAGACCACCAAACTTCACATACGGAATGTCGCGGCGCGTGAGCTCGAGCTCAAGATGGTCGCTGTGGTGCGATGTTCGGAACAGAATCGCCTGGTCGCGCAGGTCGACACCTTGTTCCCGCATCGCCAACACGCGATCCGCGACCCAGCCAGACTGGGCTCCTTCATCTGCGCAAGCCACGAGCATCGGTACGGTCGAGCCGTGGCGCTCGCTCCACAGCTCCTTGGGCAGCGCCTTCGGCGAGAGGCGAAGTAGATCGTTCGCAGCAGAGAGGATCGGCGTCGTTGACCGATAGTTCTGATCGAGGGTCACGATCGTCGCATCAGGCCAGGTGTTCGAGATATTTCGAAGGTTGTCGACCGTCGCAGCTCGAAAGCCGTAGATCGCCTGAGCATCGTCACCGACGACCGTGACGTGGCGTTCGGGCTCGACGAGTTCGGCCACGATGTCGGCTTGCACACGATTGGTGTCCTGGTACTCGTCGACCAGGACATGATCGAAACGCTTGCGCAGGCGCGGCCCAGCCTCTGGCGAACGAATCAACGCCCGCCAGAAAAGCAGGAGATCGTCGTAGTCGAGTACGTGGACGGTCCGCTTGCGTGCTGTGTAGGCGCGGAACACGTCTTTGAGAGCGTCGGCATGCTCGGCGCACCACGGGAAGTGATCAGCGAGAACGTCGTCAAGCGATATCTGCGCATTGACTAGACGGGAGTAGATCGTGGCAATCGTGTCCGCACGAGGGAAGCGCCGAGCCCCCATACCGTTGACACACTCGGAGCGAACGAGAGCGAACAGGTCTCGGGCATCCCCCTGGTCAAGGACTGTGAATGACGGCGAGAGCCCCACGAGCTCGCCGTGCACGCGCAACAAACGGTTGCCAATGGCATGGAAGGTGCCGCCCCACACGCGCGATGCGTCGCGCCGATCGGTGGCAGCGCCAACGCGCACGATCATCTCTCTCGCGGCACGCCGACTAAAGGTGAGCAGCAGAATGCGTTCTGGGTCGACGCCCTGATCGAGCATATGGGCTACGCGAGCTGCGAGCGTTCTCGTTTTGCCTGTGCCGGCACCCGCAACGATGACAAGCGGGCTACCGGTGTGCTCGACAGCCGCGCGTTGGCGCGGATTGAGACCTTCGAGGGTCGGGCTGACCTCGGCGGAAGTCGACGACTCTGATACGAACACGTGTTCGATTGTAGTAGACGCCCCCGCGACCGCTCGCACGGGCAACCTGAGCATCAGTTTTCGCGACCTTTCCAATCGGGGTTGAAGTCGGGAACGCATCGGCCTATCGTGAAATGAATGCGGTGGCTACTAGGAAGGCAAGGAGTGCGCTTCGGCGTGCTCGTCGGTGCCCTGTTCTTCGCAACGGTGAGCATGGCGAGCGCCGCAGCGATCAGGGGCACCCCGAAAGACGACATCATCAAGGGAACGTCCGCGAACGATGTGATCCGTGGGCTCGCAGGCAGCGACGACATCACAGCCGCTCGCGGAAACGATCGCATTCTCGGCGCGGCCGGCAACGATCGGATCGACGCCGGCGTCGGGCGGGATCGGGCATTCGGGGGAACTGGAAACGACCTACTCGAGGGTGGGTCAGGTCGCGACGTACTTCGTGGAGACCAGGGCAACGACTCCCTCCGCGGCGATGAGGGCAACGATCTGCTGATAGGTGGCGTCGGCAGCGACACACTCCAGGGCGGCCGCGGCAACGACAGGATCCAGGGCGGGCGCGGGCCTGACGAGGCCAGCGGAGATCAGGGGAAAGACCGCGTCGCACTGGGCAACGGCGACGACATTGGCGAGTACTCAATCGCCGAGAACATCGGGAACCGCGACCGCTACGACGGGGGGCCTGGATTCGACGTTCTCGCGATATTCGCCGATCGTCAGGCACTGCTCGACCTTGACGTGACAACCGCCGAGATCGAGCAGCTATTCCGCGCCGAGATGGGCTCGGGCCGCGTGACATTCGCCGAGCTCGGTATCAAACTCACCGCCCTGAACTTTGAGGAGATCACCGTTAACGAGGAACTGACACTCGTAGTCGCGGTGCTTCTGCGAGAGAGCAGCAGCGTTCAGATTCTTCTGAACCTTCCGTCCGGGAGGGTCAACAAGAGAAAGGCCGTCAAGGTCGGCCGCGACCCTTCGGCGATGATCGTCGCTGACATCGACCTTCGGGGCGGGCCAGATATCGTCGTCGCCAGCAACGGCGCAAGCACGGTCGAGTACCTGGCGAACAACGGTCAGGGCGGCCTCCGACGTGAGGGTCCAGTTTCCGTCGGCGCCGCACCCACCGCGCTCGCGGCCGGCAATCTCGACGGCAAAGCTGGCATGGAGGTCGTCGTATCGAGCGCCGCAAAGAGCACTGTTCAGGTACTCAACAACGTTGATCTCGAGCTGATTCCAGGATCCGTCTATCCAGTCGGACCGGCACCGAGCGACGTCGCGATCGCCGACATCGACGGGGTCAATGGCCCGGATGTGCTCACAGTGAGCCCCTCGGCAAGCACGCTGACCGTCCTGCTGAATGATGGCAATGGAAACCTCCAGCCCCAACCCGCCATTGCGACGGTGAGTGGCGCTACCGCCCTCGCGACGGGCGAGCTCGACGGACGCCCCGGCAGGGACGTGGCAGTCGTAGGAACATCCGGCAACCTCCAGGTTCTCGTAAACGACGGAGCCGGCAACCTCACTGGCCTTCCTTTGATTCCAACAGGCGCCGCACCAGCTGACGTGGCGATAGCCGAGATGGACGGCGTTAACGGACGCGATGTCGTGGTTCGACGCGAAGGCGCGATTCAGGTCTTTCTCAACAACGGCTCTGGCGCTCTCGCGCCACTGAGCGCGGTTGCCGCGGCCGGAACATCCGGCCTCGCTGTCGCGAGTCTCGACGAGAAGCCAGGCGCGGACGCCCTGATCGCTTCCCCAACGCTGTCGCTCGTTCAGGTTTTTAGCAACAACGGCAGCGGCAGCATGATCGAGGATCGCGCGATCTCGGTCACCGGCGGCCCGACGCAGTTCGGCGTCGGAAACTTCGACGGGGGCTAGCTCTCACCCGCAGGTCGGGGCACAGGCTTCTACTCGAGAGAGCGCATGCGCTCGAGTATCCCGTACGTGATGCCCCAGATCACCAGTTGGCCCTCACCTGAGATCGGGGTATACGCTGCAACCGGCTCAACCTTCTCGCAAACGCTCGCGTGGGTACTCTGAAGCGCGTCGAGCGCTATCCAGTGCGCTGCAGCGATCTCGTCTGAAAGCACGAGCGGCGGCCGCTCGGCGAGCTCGGCAATGAAGACCCCAATCGCGAGGTCGTCGGGTTGTCGATGGCGAGCGAGGTACGTGCCGAGCGGACCGAGCATTCGCCCGTAGCCGGCGAGCTCGAATCCGAGCTCCTCGTGCGTTTCGCGCAGCGCCGTCGCGAGAAGCGTTTCGTCGTCGATTTCGTAGCGCCCGCCCGGGAGGCCTATGTGCCCCGACCACCTGTCGCGCGGATCGGCTCGTCGTCTTACGAGCAGCAACTCATCCTGGTGCAAGCAGATCAGGACCGCGGCCGAGCGCTCGGCCGCGTCGACTTGGGGGGACGGACGTGTTGCGAGCCGGTCTGCGAGCTCGGCCAGAGACGGACACCCTGCGTCGGAAGACTTCGAGGGCCTGGGTCCGGTCGCGTCCATCGAGAGATTGTGCCGCACGCGATATCCCTCCGGTAGGAGGCGGATGTCGGCGAGGGCCACATTCAGGTCGCTGCCATACCGCGTAGGGTTCTCGTCCGTGCGTTCGAGCCAGACAAAGCGCATATGCGTGTTCTGCGGCTCACGACCGGGAGCGAGTCCAGCGTACGTTGATGCGGCGAGAGATCTTGGGAAGAAACTTGCTGTTCAAGGCGTGGGCGTCGTGTACGGAGGTGCGAGCGTTGGCCTCATGGGCGCTCTTGCTGACGGCGCCCTGGCACACAACGGCGATGTTGTCGGCGTCATTCCGGAAAGCCTGTTCGAACGGGACATCGCGCACTCGGAGGTCTCCGAGTTGCGCGTCGTCGCTTCGATGCACGAGCGCAAGGCAGAGATGGCCCGACTCTCAGACGCGTTCATCGCTCTCCCTGGCGGTATCGGGACGCTCGAGGAGCTATTCGAAGTGTGGACATGGGCGCATCTGGGAATCCAACACAAACCCATCGGGCTCCTCAACGTGACGGGCTTCTTCGACGGGCTGCTGGCCTTCGCCGATCAACTGGTCGAAGATGGCTTTTTCTCGTCTGAATCGCGCGCGCTTGTGATCGACGCACCGCAGGTTGACGAGCTCCTCGCACGGATCGATGTCGCGGCACCCACCGGGCCACGACCGCGGAGCGCTACGAGGCGCTAGGGGCAGCCCTAGTGTCGCTAGCGACCGTCGAAGTCGCCAAGGACGATCGCGGCCGGATCACTGCCCACCTTGACGACACGCCGGGGAACGAATACTCCAGCGGAGTTGCGGCGAAGCACTTGCACAGTTCCGTCGTCGCCGTTGGCAACGATGATCTCGTTGATTCCGTCCTCGTTCAGGTCTCCGATCGCAACAGCCGAGGGAAACTCACCGACCTTGATCGGCGCCGCCGGTGTGAACACGGCGGCCCCGTTGTTTGTCAGCACCTGCAGCCGTCCCGTGTCCGACTGAGTCACAGCGATGTCGAGACCGGGACTGCCGTCGAGGTCTCCAACGGCCACCGCAACCGGGCGACCTCCGATCACGATCGGAATCTGCGGAGCAAACAACGTCCCCGTGCCGGTATTCAGAAGCACCTGAACCGTGCCACTGAGGAAATGAACCACAACGGCGTCAGGTCCTCCCACCCCGTCGAGGTCGGCTACAGCGACCGCGCGCGGAAACTCGCCAACCGGGATGTCCGCATGTCGGACGAGTCCGCCCTTGCCATTGTTGAGGAGAACGTGAACGGTGTCGGTGTCCTGGTTCGTGACAAGCGCATCCGGACCCGCGACGCCATCGAAATCACCGACGGCCACGCCATTGGGCTCGCCGCCAACGACGAGGGCCTTACGCGCCTTGAGTTGTCCAGAGCCGTCGTTGCGAGCGATCTGGACAGAGCCGCTCTCCTGATTGGTCGCAACTGCGTCGAGGCCCTTCTTTCCGTC
>JAUXJK010000220.1 GCA_030624785.1 Actinomycetes bacterium | reverse complement strand
CTCGAGGACTTGCTAGCGATTCTCTCATGTCCGGGCGGCTGCTCCGCCGCCTGGCCCGGCTCGTCTCGTGTTTTCCGTCGCCTAGCCGATAACGAACGCGAGGACCTCTTCCTCCTGCCGTCGGGGACGACGGCATCGCCTCAGGCGGCAGGGAGCGGCGGCGGCAACGCCGCTGCTCCGCTTCTCCCACCAGCGGTTGGCGCGTAGACTCGGCGTCATGCCAGCGAGGCACGCGGCGGCGATTTCGGAGCTTAGAGCGGACGGGCTGGCGGACTTGCACACACACCTGGGCGGCTCGGTCGATTCGGCCGTCATGTGGACACTCGCGCACGAACAGGGCATCGCCTTGCCGGTCGACGACTATTGGGATTTCGACCGGCTTGTGACGATCGCGGATCCACGCGGAATTGAAGGGTTGCCGGCACTCGACGCGATCTACCAGTGGACGGAGCTGATCCAGTCGAGTCCGCTCGCCGTTGAGCGCTCCGTCCACTGGGCCATCGGCGGCGCGTACCGGCGTCAGAACATCACGACGCTCGAGATTCGGTTCAACCCAATGAAGCGAAACCGCGGCGGTGAACGCGATCTCGATCACATCATCATGGCCGCGATTCGCGGCCTCGACCGGGCGAGCCTCGAGTATCCGCGGGTACGAGCCGGGCTGATCTTGATGATGGACCGGACGTTTAGCAGTGAGCAAAATGAGGTGATTGTTCAGAAGGCTGCGCGGTACGCCGCGCGCGGAATCGTCGGCGTCGATATCGCGGGCCCACGTCCGCAGCCGGGCCGGTACCCGTACGCTGACCTGGCCGACCGCGTCGCCGAGGCGAGAGCCGCCGGCTTAGGCGTAACGATTCATGTTGGCGAGGAGGGCGAGGAAGGCCTCGCCGAGATCGGCGAGGTCGTGGAGGACCTTCGCCCTGACCGAATCGGGCACGGCATTCTGGCGGCCGGCGACGAGGGGACGATGGCGCTCCTCCGCGAGACAGGCGTCGTGCTCGAGATCTGCCCTACATCGAATCTGCTCACGAAGGCGCTCGCCGACGAGGCCGCACTGCACGATACGGTTAGGACGTTCATCGACCGCGGAGTTCGCTTCACGATCGCGACCGACGGGCCGGAAATGATGCGCACCCGCCTGACCGACGAGTTCGAGCTCTTGCTCCGGCTGGGGGCGCTGACGGCTGAGCAGGCCAGGGCGGTCAATGCGCTCGGCCACGAGACGGCGTTCTGCTTGTCGCCGTCGCCAGCTCGGCGCGGAGCCTGACCTCGTTGAAATTGGCACAACCCGTGGGCTGAATCGGGGCACGCCGCGAAAGAGTCGGCACGATCGGAGCGATAGCCTCGATGGCGGCGGCACGAGGTCCCCCCACCCAGAGAAAGGGGTGGGAACTGTGCGACTATCGGCACTCCTCGGCCAGCGGACCGAGGAGCCTGGGTCCCCAAGGGCGTTCCGCGCGCGCCCGTCGACCTCTTGCGGTGCGCCGCCGGGCGAGAACGCCATATACCAAAAGGTGTATCTCGCAAGATACGCCTGAATGCCAATTGGCAAGTGCTGCTCCTGCTGCCAGGATGCCGCTATGCCCATCATCGAAAGCCCGACCATCCGATTCACCGAGCGGCAGCGCCAGGTCGTCGGGCTCCTGGCAGAAGGCTGCTCGAACGTCGAGATCGCAGATGTGCTTGGCGTCTCGCCACGCACGGCGAAGGCACACTGCGACGTCCTGCGGTCGAAGCTAGGAGTCCGACGACGGCGACAGATTCCTGTCGCCTACCGCGCGGCCACTGGCGAAGACCCTCTCATGCTCGGCTGAGTCTTGGGAGGCGGCGCGAGCAACACTCTCGGCGCCCCATTGCACTCGGCGAGAGGATGAGGGCGCCGCCCCCGCGGCTTGCCGCGGGGGCGGCATCCACTGTTGACTTGTGACACCACGAGCCTCAGACGGGTTAAGCTCTTCCACCCTCTCGTTGGAGGAGCACATGGAAGAGCGCGATCCTCGTGGTATCCCGCCGCTTCCGCCGGCTCACGTCGCGCGACCGCGGCTGACGAGCCTGCTTGACGCGAACGCCGCCCAATGCATGATCCTCAACGCTCCGGCCGGCTATGGGAAGACCTCACTTGCCGCCGAGTGGCTACGCACTCGGGACTCCGTTGCGTGGTATGCGGCCACATCTGAGTCGGCGGATGTAGCCGCGCTCTCGGCTGGAATTGCCGATGCCATGTCGAGCGTGGTCCCAGGCGCCGCGGAACGACTTCGCGCGCGCCTTCTGGTTGCGAGCGGGCCTGACGAAGCGGTCCAGCCGCTAGCCGAGATCCTTTCCGAGGATATCGCAGGCTGGCCCGACGAGGCTGTGCTCGTCCTTGACGACTACCACCTCGTGATGGAGTCGGGCGCCGCGGAGCGCTTCGTCGACTGCATCCTTACGCTGAACCCCTCCCTCCGGGTCCTGATCGCCACACGACAGCGCCCCACATGGGCCTCCGCTCGCCGACTGCTTGCCGGCGACGTCGCGGAGCTGTTGGCCGACGTACTTGCAATGACTGACGCGGAGGCCGGTGCTGTGTTGACGGAGCGACCCACGGCGGCCGTTGCGGAGCTCGTTGAGCGGGCGGAAGGATGGCCCGCAGTGATCGGCCTCGCTGCGGTCGCGGGCAGCTCGTCCTTGCCCGGGATACGTCTGTCAGACGACCTGTTTAGATATTTCGCGGAGGAAGTGTTCCGAGCGGCTGATAGAGACGTGCGTGACCTCGTACTCCTAGCGGCCATCCCGCGAACGCTCACCGTTGAGATCGCTAGCGGGCCGCTTGGGATCGAGTCTGCTGGGCGCAGACTCGACCATCTGCGTGCCTTGGGCCTCGCCTCCTCGTCGACGGAGGGCGTTCGAATCCACCCACTCCTGCGCGACTTTCTTCGTCATAAACTACGAGCGGACGCACCTGAGCGGTTTGCAGAGCTCGTCCGGCGCATTCTCGAGTTTGCCCGGGATAGGCGCCTGTGGGACGAAGCGTACGAGGCAGCGTCCACGTTGGGCGAACCACGAACCGCTGCCGACGTCGCAGGGGAGGCAGGGCCGGATCTTCTTTCGGAGGGTCGCACCGAGACGCTTCAGCGCGGCTCGAGAGGTGCGGTCCAGCGCTAACGGAGAGCCCGCGTGCCGTCCTCGCCCACGCCGAGCTCATGATCCGGTGTGGCCGTTTTGCGGAAGCACGCGCTCTAGCGCTTCAGACCGCGCGCCGCCTATCGGAAGCCGACGGCGTAGCGTCCCGCGCGTGGCGGACCGCTAGCCAAGCTTCGTACTTCTTGTGCAAAAACAGAGACTCGCTGAACTTCGCGCTTGAAGCTAGAAGGCTCGCGATCACACCCGAAGAGGCAGAGGAAGCCGTAGCTCAAGCGGTCTCAGCCGCGGCCGACCTTGAGGCCACAGAGACGAATGACCTTATTTCCGCTCTCGAGGACGCTAACCCTCGTACGCCCGAAGGACGCCTCCGCCTGGCGCAGAGACGCGTTCAGGCTGCGGCAAGAACTGGCTCACTTGCCGGAATGGAGGCGGTTCTACGCGCCACGCAACCCATGCAAGCCCTTGCGCGGGATCCGTATGTCAAGAGCGGTTTCGCAGCCTGCCAGGCCTATGTGCAATACGCACGAGCCGCATACAACGTGGCGACGCGACTCGCACTTGAACTAGAGCGCTACTGCACGGAGTATCGACTTGGCTTTGCCGCGTGTGTCTGCCGCCTGGCTGTGGCGCGCGCCGCCGCCGGAGCACGTGACTTCACGGCAGCGCACGCCGCACTTGCCGAGGCCAAGAGTCAACTCGACGCCGATCAGGACGCATTCAATCACGTCGCCTACACGTGTTCACTCATGGAGGTTCTGCTGGCCGAGAAAGACGTTGAGCAGGCCCAGGCCCTTGATCTGACGACAGAGTCGGTAGCCGCGCCGGCATCAATCGTTGGCGAATTCTACGCGCTCCGGGCGCTCGCGCACGCAGTCGCTGCCAATTCAAACGCTGCTCGGCGCGACGTTGCCACTGCGAACGAGTTCACTCAGGGGCTGGAGGCTTCGCGATATGCCGACTTCGCTCAAGCGATACTGAGTTTGTCCCAAGGTGACCGAGACCCTGCACAGGCACAGCAACGAATCCTACAAAGCATTCATGCGACCGCGTCCGCTGACTTCGCGCACGCCTTCGTTCTTGCCGCACGCCTCAGACCAGATCTCTTGGCCGTCGTCGAGGGAAATCGCCCCGCTCGCAGATTTGCAGTCGATGCGTTCATGCGATCAGGCGACACTACATTCGCGGCGGCTTTAGAGCCCGGCCTGCACCGCGCGAAGAACCGGATCGGCTCTTACACCGCGCGAGACCCAAGTACTGGCGCTACTCGGTGAGGCATGTACCAACGCGGACATCGCTCGGCGCCTGGTAATCGCCTCCAGCACCGCAAAGGTTCACGTTCGCCGAATACTCGAGAAACTCGGCGCCCGTAACCGAGTGGAGGCAGCGCTCATGTCGCGTGACGTCCTCAGCGATGTGGACAATCCAGACTAACTAGTTTTTCTAGCCAAAACATTATGT
>JAUXJK010000106.1 GCA_030624785.1 Actinomycetes bacterium | reverse complement strand
GGCGCGATGGACGTAGCCGTCATCGGTCTAAGCGCCCGCATCTCCTTCGGCGAGAACGACGAGGTAGCGGATGCAAGGGTGGCCGTATGTTCCGTCGCTCCCGTCCCCTTCCGTGCTGCTGAGTGCGAGGGTGCTCTTGTGGACAGCGACCTTGACACGGACACGCTCCGCGAGGCAGGGCGGTTGTTGGAGGATCGCGCGCGCGCGATCGACGATGTCAGAGCGACAGCCGCCTACCGACGGCGCGTACTCGCACCGCTGCTCGAGCGCGCTGTCAGGATCTGCCGGGAACGCGCGAAACCAGCCGGAGCAAGGCCGTGAGACTCACACTCACGGTAAACGGCGCCGAGGCGCTGATCGAGGTCGCCCCGCATTCAACGTTGCTCAACGTGCTGCGAGACGAGCTCGTTCTGACCGGCACCAAAGAAGGCTGCGACGAAGGTGAGTGTGGCGCCTGCACCGTGCTGGTCGATGGGGAGGCTGTCGACGCATGTCTCCTCGTCGCACTCAGCGTCGACGGCGCCGAGATCGAAACGGTCGAGGGCCTGACTTCCGAAGAGGGCACGCTCTCCGCACTACAGGAAGCGTTCATCACGGCTGGCGGCGTCCAATGCGGCTTCTGCACACCCGGCCTTCTCATGACGCTGACCGCCCTCCTACGTGAGAATCCGTCACCGTCAAACGATGAGATTCGCGAAGCGATTTCCGGCAACATCTGCCGTTGCACCGGCTACGCGCAGATCATCGAAGCCGTCGGAAGCGTGGCCAGACAGGAGAATGGACGATGACGACGAGTCTGGTCGGAGCGAGCGTTCCGCGGACTGATGGCGAAGCCAAGGTCACAGGTCGGGCCGTCTACGGCGTCGACTACTCCGAAGTGGGGATGCTTCACGCGCGACTGCTCCGCTCGAGCGTCGCAGCAGGCAGAATCGCCAAACTCGACACGACGCATGCGATCGGAATGCCGGGCGTCCACGGAGTGTTCACATCGGCGGATGCTCCGACCTGCAGAGCGGGATGGGTGATCAAGGAGCAGCATCTGTTTGCGCATGACGTTCTCCGCTACGAGGGAGAGCCCATTGCGGGCGTCGTTGCCGACACGCGTGAGCAAGCGACGGCCGCCTGCGCGGCACTCGAGATCGAGATCGAGCCGATCGCCCCCGTGGCAGACATCACGTCCGCGCTCGATGAAGGGGCGCGTCTGGTGCACCCGGAGTGGGAGGCGTACGAACCGGCCGGGCCTGCGGACCACCCGCGTCGCGACAACATCGCATGCGAGGTCATCTCCGACCCGGATCCGGACGCGCTCTTGCAGGCGTTCGCCGAGGCGCACACGGTGGTCGAAGACACGTACGTAGCTCCGCGCCAGTACCAAGCCTATCTTGAGCCGAAGAGCGCGGTTGCATCCTTTCGCGAGGGCCGATACACCGTCCATACGGCCCACCAGTTCCCGTTCAATGTCCGCGATCGAGTGGCGCAGTGCCTCGATGTCAGACCATCGTCGGTGCGCGTCCTTGGTCACCACATCGGCGGCGGGTTCGGAGGCAAGCTCGACACGGCGCTCGAGCCATACGCGGCGCTATTCGCCAAGCTCACAGGCCGTCCCGTCAAGCTCGTCAACGACCGCGAAGAGGACATCCTGACGTGTCCATCGCGCGAGAACGCCATCGTCAGAATTCGAACCGCACTTGCCCAGGACGGGACTGTGCTCGCGAGAGAGCTCGAGTGCCTTATGGACCACGGTGCCTACAGCGGTGAGATGCCCTGGCTCGCCAGCGTGCCCATGCACGTGCTGGGACAGGTCTACCGAACCGGTGCCGCTCGGGTGACGACGACGCTCGTGTACACGAACACGGCTCCCACCGGCGCTTTTCGCGGTGTTGGCGGCACGTACCTCTACTTCGCGCTCGAGCAGCACATGGACAGCTGTGCCCGCGCGCTCGAAATGGATCGCCGCGCGTTTCGATTGCACAACTTGATCGCCGGAGGCGATCAGTCCCTGACGGGCCAAACGCTCGACGACGCAGGCCTACTCCGGGAGGCGTTCGAGCGGATGGAAGAGGCCGCGCCCTGGGCTGAGGGGCCAGCGGAAAGCGAAACAAACGGCGCGCTCCGGGGCAGGGGTATCGCCGCCCTGACCTGGATGACCAATCCGATGCCAGGGTCGGCGACGCTCAAGCTCAACGAAGACGGAACGCTCGGGCTAATCACGGCGGCAACAGACAACGGCACGGGCGCTGTGACGATGGGTATTACGCAGATCGCGGCGGACGCGCTCGGCCTGCAACCAGACGATGTCGTCTTGCTGATGCCCGACACCGACGCGGCCGGCTACGACGCGGGATCGCAAGGGTCTCGAACGACCCATATCGTGGGCCGCGCCACCGCAACCGCCGCCAACGAGGTGAGGGACAAGGTACTCGAGCTCGCCGCGCGCCTACTTGAGGCGGACATCGCCGATCTCGAGCTCACCGAGGGTCACGTAGTTGTGACGGGCGCCTCCGACCGGCGGATCCCGCTCGCTCAGGTCGCAGCTACCGCGACCTTCAGCAGCGGTCCGATCATTGGCTCCGGCTCGTACGCGACCCAGGCTCCATCGTTCAACCCCGGATGCGCCACCGGCCTCTTGTTCCCTGTGTTTCCGACCCCCACGTACCACGTTCACCTCGCGGAGGTCGAAGTGGATCCCGTCACTGGCCGTGTTACCGTGACACGGTACGTGGTCGTTCAGGAGGTGGGTCGCGCCATCAACCCGGCCGGCGTACGAGGTCAGATCCAGGGAGGAGTAGCCCAGGGTCTCGGCTACGCGCTCTACGAGAGCCTCGAGAGCGATGACGGCCGGTATCGAGAGCGCACGCTCGAGACATACCGCTTGCCGCTTGCTTGTGACATTCCAGAGGTCGAGATCGTCCTAATGGAACACCCTGACGCTGAAGGCCCCCACGGCGCCAAGGGCGTGGCCGAACCTCCAATCATTCCGGTCGCAGCGGCCGTGGCGACCGCTGTCGCCGACGCGATCGGTCGCCCGATCACCCGGCTGCCGATACGACCCGACGACGTGCTTGCCGCCTTAGCCGAGTGACGAGCTTAGGCTAGACGTCGCTCCCCTGACCGATCCGGGCGCAGTCTCTTCACCGGACGAAGGCCGACGAAGCAGAGCTACGGCTTACGAGGATTTCGCTCGCGTGATCTCCTCGACGGGCACGTAGTCGATGTCGTAGCCGAAGTACCTGGGCCCGACGACGGCCAGACCTTCGTCCGTGCGCCAGCGCGGGTCGCAGGGAGCCGCCACGACGGTAACACGGAAGCCGTAGCGAAGTTCCTCCGTGGTCACCGGCGCTCCCGTCTCCGTCTCGAGAACCATGATGAGATCCGGAACCGTCGCCACGACTTCGCCGTCGCGGATCGCAATCAGGTGCTCGTTCTGGAAGCGCAGGACGAGCGACGTGTCCTTGCCGGCGTCCCTTCCCGCGAGTTGACATTCGCCACGCGCGAAGCCAGCCTGCGTGTGCCGATTGACATCGGCGACCTTGCCCTCGAAGAGTCGCACACCCCCGAGCTCCGACTGGACGACGTCGATCGGATCCCGGTGCTCTCGACGAGCGGACTCGATCGAACGCCCCAGGCTCTCGGCGAGCTGCAATGTGCCGGCGATCATCGATTCTTTGACCTGCGCGCCCGTCAGCGCGTAGAGAGCGATCATGGCGGAGCAGCCCATATCGACCGTGACGGATCGGGCCAGCCGCTCGGTCCAGAGGTTGTCGATCGTCTCGATGACGGCGACGTTCCCTTTCTCGTCGGCTATCGCCATGGGACTCGCAGATAACCCGTAGAGCGTAGGAAGACACATCTGGAGCTCCGGGAACGCGCGCCCCATCATGTCTGCGTCCACGAGTGGAATGTCCAGCGCGGCTGCAACGGCGAAGGGGATCGTCGAGTTCATCCCTCCCGCTTCGGCGCTCGTCGTGTGCGTAATCGGCTGGCCGAGGTAATCCTCGAGCGCCTTGAACGCCCGGATGACCTCGTCCCCATTGGGTATCTTCTCCACCATGACGGTCGGCGCTCCCATCATCGCGGAGGAGACGACCAGAGCGTCGTCCTCGAGTTCGTCGACGGTAACAACGTTCACGGGTCCGTGTTGCCGGATCGCGCTTTGCGCCAGGAGCTTGCCTACGTAAGGATCGCCGCCGCCACCCGTACCGAGAACGGCGGCACCAAGCGCCAGGTGCTCGAGTCCATGTTCGCTAACGGTTCGCATCGTCCCGGGTGAGCTCGAGGTCACCAATCGCCTTCACGCGGATCCGAACGGCGTTGCTCGGCAGATAGGCGAGCGGCACCTCTTCGACATCCACCACCTCGACGGTTGCCGCGCTCGCACCTGCGGCTACGGCCTTCTCACATGCGTCTGCTTTCGCCTCGATCAATACGTCCTCCCTCGCGTGGCCTTCCATCGAGAAGACTCGGTCAACCTCGCCGCCGATCTGTCCTATCGCGGCGCCGATGGCATTGGCGACCGGGAAGTGCGGCGGCCGCAGAAGCTCGACGACGCCATCGAGCTTGTCGGAAACCAGAATGCTTCCGCCACCGACAACGACGACTGGCACCGGCTCGGTGCTCGTCTTCATCCGATCGACGGCTTCCGCGAGCCGGTGGCCGATCACTTCAACAGCTGACGCCACAAGGTCGGATGGTAGATCCTCGACCCGTGTAGCGTCCCCGATTTCTGCCTGGCCGGCAGCGACAGCGATGTCCGTTGCCGTCAACTCATCGCCGCCGAAGACAAGAGCGCGCTTGGTCAACTCGTAGCCAACGGAATCAGGACCGATCGTCGGATGCGGGTCGAACCGGACGAGGCTGCCGCCACCAAGACCGATTGAGAGGACGTTCGGCATGCGGAAGTTCGTGCGTACTCCCCCGACCTCGACGCCGACCGACGCTTCGTGCGGAAAGCCGCCCTTGAGGACTCCGATGTCGGTCGTCGTGCCCCCGACGTCGACGACGACGCAGTCCCGCACGCCGGACAAGAGAGCAGCTCCGCGCATCGAGTTCGTCGGCCCGGACGCGAAGGTCGCGACCGGGTAGCGGCGCGTGTAATCGATGCTCATGAGGGTGCCATCGTTCTGACTGACGTAGACGGGTGCGCCAATCGCCAACTCGCGGACGGCCGCCTCGAATCCGTCCAGTATCCGCCGGGCGAGATCCCGAAGGCAAGCGTTCATGATGGTCGCGTTCTCGCGCTCGAGCAGACTCAGGCGGCCAATCTCATGCGAGAGGCTAATCGCGACGTCCGGTAACTCGGTCTGTACTATCTCCGCGGCTTGGAGCTCGAACTCGCTGTTCACGGGCGAGAACACCGAGGAGATCGCGACAGACCCGATGCGCTTAGAGCCGATGTCGGCAGCAGCGCGCCGTAGCTCTTCGGGGTCGAGTTGGGATATGGGGCGCCCATCGAATTCGTGACCGCCTTGACAAAGGTAAGTGTGTTCACCGATCGCATCGCGCAGCTGTTGGGGCCAGTCGACCATCGGTGGCAGCGACCGGGTCGCAGGAAGCCCCAATCGGATCGTGGCGGTGGGCATTAATCGCCTAGCCTCGACCACTGCATTGGTGAAGTGGGTCGTTCCGATCATGACGGCGCCCACTTGTCCCGTATCGACCTGCCCCTGTTCAAGAAGGCTGCGCAGGGCCGCGACTATGCCGGTGGTCACGTCCGGAGTCGTGGCCGTCTTCACCTCTGCACGGACGTCAAGACCGTCCATGACGACGGCGTCCGTGTTGGTGCCGCCCACATCAATCCCAACACGCACCGCTGTCATCGCTCGAGGAGGCGATAGGGGGTGCAGGCGTCGCGTCTAGCCCAGAACAGGCAGCCGATTTCGTGTTCGAGATAGACCTCTTGAGTCATACCTTTGCAGCAGCGCCCGGTTCCGTGGTCGACAGTACGCGGCCGAACAAGATGAGCTGTCCGTCTTCGTTTGCCAACGGACAGCGAGTCTACTCAACGTAAACATCATCCCTCCGCAAGAGCACCGAGATTGCTACCGCGCGACGCTCTGGGCCACTCGAGTTGGGGATGACGCGATCGGCCTCCGACGCTCAGCCTCCGGGCGAACCCGGCGCGCCGGGGATCGATCGCGACTCAGGTACCGACCACGCGCTCCGGCTCGCCCCAGGGGTTCCAACCGAGACCTCGCTCCTTGGCCGTGTCACCAAAAGCAGGCCGCGGCTCGTCCTCAGGCGGCAGCGGCGAGCAGTTGAAATGCCATATCTTCCACACCGGATTCCCTGCACCGTCGTCTCGCTGGTAGATCTCCGTCGCGCGAATCGGGACATGGGTGACGGACTCGCCGACCTCCAACAACTCCGCCGCTGTCCCCTCCGCACCGATCTCACGAATCGGGAAATACCCCTCGCATGCAAGCCAGGCCATGTCGCCGCGGATCTCGAGCCTCATGATCCGGTTATCCGGCAGCTCGGGGATCTCGATCTGCTCGGCGTAGAACTCCCATAGCTTGACCTTCTCGTCGATACCGAAGTACGGATGCCCGTTCAGATTGAACATCAGATAATTGTCGCCCGACGGAAAGCAGGCCGACATCTCGGGAATCCGTAGACCCATGTTCGCCTCCCACCACCGCTTGTGGACTCCAAGGATCTCCGCGCGACTATGCTCAACCGAAGCTGCCATGACGTCTCCTTCTAGTTTCTCGCGGAGAATACGACACGGGCAACGGCCATGCAAGCGACCTTTCTGTCGCTCACGAGATGCGCTCAACCAGGAAAAACCGCCGTCGCATCAGCTCGCGGACGGTTAGCGTCAGACGACGACGAGGAAGCCGGTCTCCCGGTTGGCGCAGGCGTGCGCGGGAGAGGCTGGCGGCGGCGTACTGCTGCTGCCGTAATCGGCCGGACGGCTCGGTGAACGTCGGCCCCGGAGCCTAGCCCGTCGGCGTGAGGCTGTAGACATGCCGATACGCGGCCGGTGCTAAAGGCCTCGCATTCGACTAG
>JAUXJK010000082.1 GCA_030624785.1 Actinomycetes bacterium | reverse complement strand
GAGACGAACCAGTACGCGCCGGCCATCTATCAGGACACGGTCGCGATCGAGCCTGAACGTATCGGCGAGGACGACTACCACTTCACGGAGGACATGACAGACCACGCGATCGACTGGATTCGTCAGCAGAAATCGCTGTCGCCAGACAAGCCGTTCTTCGCCTACTTCGCACCGGGTGCGACACACGCGCCGCATCATGTTCCGCCCGAGTGGTCTGACAAGTACAAGGGCAAGTTCGATGACGGTTGGGATGCGCTGCGCGAAGAGATGTTCGCGCGCCAGAAATCGGTGGGTGTGATTCCCGAGAGCGCCGAGCTGACCGATCGACCGGATGAGATCCCCGCATGGGATGACATGCCCGACGAGTTGAAGCCCGTGCTCTCACGACAGATGGAGGTCTACGCCGGTTTCCTCGAGCACACCGACCACCACGTCGGCCGTCTCGTGGATGCCCTCGAGGATCTCGAGATCCTCGAGGACACGTTGATCTACTACATCGTCGGTGACAACGGTGCCTCGGCCGAGGGAACGATCAATGGGACATTCAACGAGATGTTCAGTCTCAACGGTGCAAGTGGAATGGAGACTGCCGAGTTCCTGGCGGCTCGGATCGATGACTTCGGCACGGCAGCGGCGTACAACCACTTTGCGGTGGGTTGGGCGCATGCGATGGACACGCCCTACCAGTGGACGAAGCAGGTGGCGTCTCACTGGGGCGGGACTCGTAACGGCACGGTTGTGCATTGGCCGAACGGGTTCACGAGTCGCGGTGAGATCAGGTCGCAGTTTCACCACGTGATCGATGTCGCGGCCACGGTGCTCGACGTTGCCGGGCTGCCCCAGCCGACGTTCGTCGACGGCGTGCAACAGGAGCCCCTACATGGGGTGAGCATGCGCCCGACGTTCGACGATGCGGGCGCCGTCGAGACCCGCGAGACGCAGTACTTCGAGATGTTCGTCAACCGCGGCGTCTACCACCAGGGGTGGACCGCATGTACGCGTCACAGCACGCCATGGGTGATGGGTGTAGATGTTCCTGCGATCGACAACGATGTCTGGGAGCTGTACAGACCCGATGACTGGACGCAGGCCCACGATCTCGCCGCCGAGATGCCCGAGAAGCTAGCGGAGCTGCAGCGGCTGTTCCTGATCGAGGCGGCCCGTTACCAGGTATTGCCGCTCGACGACCGGCGCGTTGAGCGCTTCAACTCGGATCTCGCGGGCAGACCACTTCTCGTACACGGCAACACGCAGTTGCTGTTCGGTGGAATGGGCCGGCTGAGCGAGAACAGCGTCATCAGCATCAAGAACAAGAGCCATGCGGTGAGCGCACAGGTTGTGGTGCCAAAAACGGGTGGTAACGGAGTACTGGTTGCCCAAGGGGGAGCATTCGGCGGCTGGGTTCTCTATATGCTCGATGGCAAACCGGCGTACTGCTACAACCTCTTCGGCGCGCAACGGTTCAAGATCATCGGCGAGGGGGTAGTGCCTGAGGGAGAGCACCAGATCCGCGCCGAGTTCGACTACGACGGCGGAGGGCTTGCCAAGGGTGGCCTGCTAACGCTCTACGTCGATGGAGACGCTGTCGGTAGCGGCAGAATCGATGCGACTCAACCGATGCTCTTCTCGGCCGACGAGACGACCGACGTCGGACACGACACGGCAACCTCCGTCACGGACGATTTTACGTCCGCTGACAGCAGTTTCAGCGGACGTGTCCGCTGGGTGCAAATTGACCTCGGCGACGACGCTGAGGACGCAGATCACTACATCACACCCGAAGAGCGACTCAGAATCGCCATGACTATCCAGTAGTCGACTGGGCGTCCTCTGGTCTCGAGCGCCGCCGACGCGCGCTCGAGCCAGGAAGCTCTACGCGGTGGGCGTGGCAGCCGGGTCGACCGGAAGTTCGCGTGGAAGAACGCTGTCGGGCGTGTCCGGCTCGATGGCGTGGCGGACCCGCAGGTTGTAGTAGATGTAGGTCGTGACGACCGCGACGAACGGGAACGCGAAGACGTAGATGATGCCTGCGATCAGGTTTGCGACCCAGAACGCGGCGCTCGAGCCAATCAGCGCGAGCGCCCCGACGAACGGGCCCGCGACGGCCGCGATCGCGGCGACGCCGAGGACAAGGAATCCTGTCCGAAAGAGGCGGCCGCGCACGAGTTCTGAGCTTCGCCGCAGCGAGTCGCGGGCTCCAAGGCCTTCGATCTCCAGCGTCTGGGCTGTGAGGCTCCAGCGGATAAGAAGCCAGATCGCGATCGGAATGAGGAAGAACGAGATCATCAGCGGCACGACGACCGCGGCAATGATCAGCACGGCGGCAATCAACGTGCGCACCCGCTTCTCAGCGAAGACCTGTCGATAAGCCTGTCGCGCTGAAATCGGCTGGCCCCGGTCGATCGCGAGCATTGCGCGAACGACAACGGCCTGAACAAGCCCGAGACCAATCAAGTTGAAGATCAGGCCGATCCCGAGTGCCACCCCAGACACGGCAGCGTTTGATTCACCGACGGTATCCGCGAGCGCGCCGAGGTCCGTCAGCAGGAAGAGCAACGCCTGAATCCCGGCAACGAATAGTGCGATGGGGACGAAAACGAGACCGATTGTGGCGAAGAGTCTGAGGTGGCGTGCGTAGAGCCGCCTCGACGCAGTAAGAGCCTGACCGCTCGCGCGTCGCCGCTCGAGCCGCAACGGCTGGCCTGGCGTCCAGGTCGTGCGCGTGGCACCCCAGATGAGAAGTCCAAGAAGGGCGCCCAGAGCAATGAAACCCAGAGCGGGGTTTCGGGTCACACCAATCAATACATTGGACCCTGCCTCCACGGCCTCGCAGAAAAAGTCGGTCGCTGCCGGGAGCAGCGCCGTACCCCCGGGAATCGGGAAGGCCTGGTCGCGCCATGTGTCCTCTGACCACGCGATCGGAGTTGTCCACTGGGGCTTGGTATTCGGCCCCGTCGGCCCGTTGTAGAATGCGGGCTGGCGTTCTCCCCAACGTCCCTCGAATCCGAGCCATGGATATGCGCTCAGGTACGCGGCCTCGTCAGTCGGAATGAGTGCTACTTGTGGGCGTAGCCGGCGTGAGGGCCCGGTTGAGTCGTCGCAGCCGACGCCTTGCGCAGCGCTTCGGCCGAGGAACAGCTGAGGCGAGAAGTAGTTGGCATGAGAGCCTGATGCGGGGTAGACGACGGGGTGTGTGCCGTCGAGGACTTCGAGGTTGTCATCGCCCCATTCGGCCCGCTCGCCCCCCTCGTGCTGGCTGTAGCCGAGCACGACCGGATCCTGGGCAAGCGCATCCTCGGCGGTGGCTGCATCGAAGTTGAGCTGGATCATCTCCCAGTCACCCTCGTGCTTGTTGTTGAAGTCGTTGAAGACGTAGAAGAACCAGTACTGCAGCGCCAACCTGTCCGGATACGCGGGCTCCGTCACCACGCGCGCGTACATCGTCGGTTCGCCGATCTTTGCCAGCCTCTCCTGCCATTCTTCGAAGTCGCAACCCGGATTCAGAGCCTCGCCCGGGAAGTCGATGTGGTAGCCAAACAACCCGCGAGAAAGGTCATCTACGGTGGGCGCGGTCTTTACGAGATTGACGTCGTCCCACGGCCCGCGGAACGCGACCTCTGAGTTATCCAGTACCACGTCGATGTCGATGGGCTCATACGGCTCGCCCTTGCCGCACTTTTTTTCCTGCTTCTTGAGTTGCAGTACGGGCGCCCATTTTTCGGCGAGCTCATCCTCGGCCGTCTGCCCCATTGCGGACCCGGCCAGCGCGAGCGTCAGGAGTGCGCCGCACAAGACGACAACGAGACGCATGGCCAGTGCAACGCGCATGGCGGCCATGTTAGGCCAGAACGCGCCGCGTCCCTGTGCGGGCTTCGAGCGCGAGTAGGCTCGCGCGGTGGTCAAGCGGATGTCGGCGGAAGCGCTACTCATCGTGACCGTCGTCATCTACGCGTTCAACTTCACAGCTGCAAAGTTCGCGCTCGACCACGGCCTCGAGCCCCTCACGTACTCGTCTGTGCGGTTTGTGTTTGCAGCCGGTGTGTTCACGATGCTGACCTTGAATCGCGAAGGCTCGTTGCGGGTTGCGCGCATCGATCTCAAGTGGTTGGCGTTGATGGCGCTCGTTGGGGTTGTTCTCAATCAGCTTGTCTTTGCGTTCGCGCTCGATCGCTCGAGTGCGTCGTCGACCTCGCTGCTTTTTGGCACGTTCCCGATCTTCGTGGCTCTGATCGCGAGCGCGGTTGGGACGGAGCGACTGCGTCGGCGGCACTGGGCAGCCACGCTCGTATCGTTCGGTGGCGTCGCGCTCGTTGCTGCCGGTGGGGGGAGCGCGAGCTTCGACGGCGGCGTCGTCGGCGTACTCCTCGGTCTCGGTATCGCTGCTACCTGGGCCAGCTACTCGGTTGGTGTCAAGCCGTTGCTCGCCCGCTACAGCCCCTATCGCGTCAGCGCATGGGTGATGACGCTCGGCGCGATTCCTCTCACCCTGATTGCGCTCGGGCAACTGCTGGGCCAGGACTGGGGTGCGATCACGAAACTCGCATGGATCGCGCTCGCCTACACGACCGTGCTCGGTTTGGTCATCGCGAACGTCACGTATTTCACGTCTATCGAACGCGTGGGTGCCGCGCGCGCATCGCTCTATCTCAACCTCCAGCCCTTCCTCGGTGCGCTTCTCGCGGTGCTCGTACTCTCGGAGGAACTAACCGCTGCGCAGCTCGGTGGAGGCGCCGTGATTGCGCTCGGGATTCTCATTGCACGAGGCTTCCGGCTGCCGCGCCTCAGGTCAGGCTCGACCTAGAGGCCGGCGCCGATCAGGGGTCGCAGCAGGATCAACGGACGGAAAGACGGTCGGCTAACGTTGGCTCTAGATGAATGATGAGGGTAAGCGGGGGCGAGCGCCATGGACGGTGCTCGTCGTTGTTGTGGCCGGCATTCTGTCTGGCGCGGTGGGCATCGTCCACGCGATCAGCCTGATCATCGATCGCGACGACGCGGCTGTGCAAGCCGACACTGGCTTTTCGAGCGGAGGGCTAATGGCGTACGGGATCGGTGCCATCGCGGTGGGCGCCATTCTGATCGCGGCCGCAGTCTGGCTGGCCGGTGGCACGAAGTTTGCGCGCTGGACGGTCGGCTGGTTCACGCTCCTGCACCTCTTCCAGGGGATCGCGATCGTTTTTCAGTGGTATGACACGAGCCCGTGGGAAGGCATCACGAGCATCGCCGTTTCGGCGGTGATCCTCTACCTATTGTTCATGGCGCCTCGCACCAAGGCGTACTACGCCTCGGGTTGAGTCTTTAGGCCTGAGTCGCGGCCGCGATCCGTGCGATCTAGGCGAGCAAGTCGCTCTTGTACGCCTCGAACTCCTCGTCCGTGATCGCGCCCTTGTCCTTCAGCTCACTTAGTCGCTGAAGCTGATCGGTCGGATCGTGCGCGTAGGGAGAACCGCCCCCATCGCTGCTTCGATAGCCGAGCTCGCCCGGTCGAGTGATGACGTACGCCACGATGCCGATGAGTGGCAGAGCGATGACCAGCACGGTCCAAACGGCCTTGGCCACGCCACCGTGATCGTCGCGACGGAAGTTGTCCATCAGCAGCCAGACGACGAGCCAGACCCAGACGACAAACACGGCAAACAGCGTGATCGTCCAAAAGACTTCGAGAAGCGGGTAGTCCGCTGCGATGGGCATCAGATACCTCCTAGGTGGCTCGAGGATACGCGCCGAGCCAGGATCCTAGCGCTGCGGCGTGGATCGCGGAGGCTCGCTACTAGGAAACCCAGATGTAGATCCCGATGCCGACGAGCAGGAGGACGACGATCTTCATGATCGTGCCGACGATCTTCATGGCGAGGACCACGGCAATCAGGATGATGGCCGCACCGATAACGAGATCGGGGACGCTGCCTATGTCAGCAAGGGTGCCGGGGATCACGAAAGACACCCTATAGGTCTTGTCGCGGCGCCCGACGAATACGAGCTGTTAGCTTGGCCTCGGCCATGTCCGACGCAGGAAACGACGAGCTTCGCCTGACCTGGCTTGGCCACAGCACCGTCCGGATTGAACTCGACGGCACCGTCTTCCTGACCGATCCACTGCTGCGTCGACGCGTCATGCACCTGCAGCGCTCGGCTGCGGTCGAACCCGAACTCTATGGAGATCTGGACGCCGTCCTGATCTCGCATGCTCACTATGACCATCTCGACGTTCCGTCGCTGCGACGGATCGGTCGGACCGCGAAGGTGATCCTCCCCCGCGGCGGGCGGGGCTTCCTTCGGCGGCGGGCGTTCCACGATGTCGTGCAGCTTTCTGAGGAAGAGGAGACGACAGTCGGGAACGTTCGCGTGCGCGCGGTGTTCGCAGATCATCCGAACATGCGGGCCTCGCCGATCGCGCTCTCTCCTGCGCTCGGCTATGTCCTTACGGGTTCCCAGAGCGTCTATTTCGCCGGAGACACGGATCTCTTTCCAGAGATGGCGGAGTTGGCACCTGATCTCGACGTTGCGCTCTTGCCCATCGACGGCTGGGGCGATTCGTTGCCCGACGGGCACCTAGGCCCTCGAGAGGCAGCCGAGGCTGCACGAATTCTCCAGCCGCGCGTCGCAATACCGATCCACTGGGGTACGTACTCTCCGATCCATCGTCAGAATGCGCCGCCACCGCGCGGTGACCCGACGAGCGCCTTCATCCAGCACGCCCGCGAGCTAGCTCCGGCTGTCGACGTACGCACGCTGCAGCTCGGCGCGAGCACGACGGTCGTTGGCGCGCAGAAATAGCATCTTCTAGCGCCCCGGAGTTAGCCGTGTGTGAGCCGCGTGCGAGCTGAGGTCTAGAACCGCTCGCCGGAGCGAGGCGCGATACTCGGGTACTTACGCTGTATGAGGAACGCGTAGCCCGACGTCTCGCCAATCAGACGCAGAATCATGAGCCCAAGCCGCTGGAGCGCGTAGGGCATGCGCCCGAGGATGATCGATGCAAAAAACCCGACGATCGTTAGCGCGATCAGCACGAACTCGGCGAGGTGCACAACGATCGCAGCCGGCAGAACGAGAATCGGCCTGAAGAGATACGAGACACGGCTCGCCGGCTGAGAGGAAGGGACCCAGGTTTCGACCGGGTATGACCTCATTGCCGCGAAGCCTGGGTACGGATCTGCGAGAAGCGTGAGGTAGGAGAGAACGTCAGAGCGGTAGCGGATGTAGCCGCTCAAGAACTCGTAGAGCATTGTCGGCTGGCGGCCCATGATCACGGTGAGTAGCCAGTTGAGCGGTAGCGCGATCAGGACGAAGAGACGGAAGATGCCCAGCCAGATGTAGTGCGGAATAGCAACGATGTAGCGCAGCGGCACCATGATCCGGCCGCGTACTAGGTCCTCGCCGTCGAGGACGAAGACTCGTGTGCCGTCACCACTCATAGGCGCATCATGCTACGTGGTTCGCATGCTGGCAAGCACCTCGAGTCACGAGCGCGGACGGGCGGACTGCGCGGTAGCGACTCCTGTTAGTTTCGCCGCAGGTCAGACGACGCAGAGGAGGCCACAGATGTCCGAGCTGATCGTGATCGGATATGACGACGAGCACACGGCGGAGCGCGTTCTGGACGAGGTTCAGGCCATGCAGAAGGACTACCTCATCGATCTTGACGACGCTGCCGTCGTGCGCCGTACCCCTGAGGGCAAGTTGAAGGTTCAGACAACCGGTGGCTCCATTGGCGGGGGAGCAATCGGGGGCGCATTCTGGGGAATGCTTCTCGGAGTCCTGTTTCTCGTGCCGCTCGCCGGAGCTGCAATCGGCGGCTTGGTCGGAGCACTGATGGGGAAAGGGGTCGATCTGGGGATCAAGGACGACTTCAAGGAACAGGTGGGCGATCTGGTCGCGCCTGGCAGATCGGCGGTCATGTTGGTGGTACGTAGATCGACCCCGGAGAAGGTTCTCGAGGAGTTGAGGCCCCACGGTGGCACCGTGTTGCGGACATCTCTGACCCATGCTGACGAAGAGGCTCTCGCGAAGGCGCTTGGCGGCTAGCCCGTAACGATGGACGAGTTCACTCGAGCACCGAG